>USGA01000075.1 GCA_900554085.1 uncultured Clostridia bacterium
GCAACGGTACCCGTTCCGTTGTATTTGGTGACGGTCACGCCCACGGCATTTGCGGGCTTTTTCGATATGTCGCCCACGGCAACCGCGTCTTGTCCGTCCTTGATGATTTCGCCGTTTGCGTTGACGTATGCGAAGGTGAAGTCACCCTGCACGGTCGGGTCGACAAAGTAGTCGAACGTGCAGGAGAATGTCAGTTCGCCGTTGCGATAGGTCGCCGTGGCTTGTCTTTCGCCGTAAGTCGTGGTGTAGAAATTCTCAAGCGTGATGTATCCGCTGCCGAGAGTCACGGTGTCGTAATGCCCGTCGGTGTACATCAGCGAGAATCTGAGTTTGGTGTTGTAAACCTGTTGCGCGGTATTGAGTTCCGCGTGGTATCTGCCCATTTCGTCGACGGGCACGTCCGCCGCAAGTTTTATTGCGGTGGCAACGGGAACGGTCATCGTATACTTCACATCGACCGAACCGCTGGAAGACACCACCGTGGAGGAAGGTCTGTAGTCGCTCTTGGAATAAGAGAACGTAAGGGTTCTGGTCGTACCGTCGCCCGTGACTTCCTTGCTGTACCCCGTCATCTTGACGGAAGTGCTGTAACTCGCCAGCAGGTATTCTTCGACGGCACCGTTCGTGTAAGTGACAACGAGAGTGCACTTGCTCAGCACGGAGTTCGTCTTGATGCTGTCCGTGTCGGTGGTGTAAAGCGCGAGAACGTCGTCCGCGCCGAGCACCTCTCCTGCGGCATTCCTGAGTTCGACTTTTGCTATACCCGCATAGATTACGTAATCGAAATCGTCGCTGACGCCGCCCTCGGGAATGAGGTCAGACGCAACGGTGGTATTTTCGGCGGAAACCGTGAGGACTCCGGCGTAACTGTCATAGGACGAAATGTCGCCGTCGGGGTTCGCCCCGTCCTGTATCGCCTTTGCGAAACTGGCCTTGACGTCTTCCTGCGTCATCACGAAATCCTCGGTGGAGGACAGACCGTCGTTGCGCCATATCACGACTGCGGAAGTGACGGTATACTTGCCGTTGTCGGCGAAGACGCCGTTGCCGCCGAGGTCGTTGTTCCACACTTTTGCGGTCTCGAAGAAATCGACTTCGCCGTTTGCGTCGGTGACGAAAATATTCGGGATTCTCTTGCTGTCGACTTCAACGGAGGTAATCTCTACCGCGGAAGCCTTGTTGTTATCCCTCAGCCAGTTCCACATAGCGGAATTGTCGCCCGCGAACAGGTCTGCAAAGAGTTTCTGCGTGCTCATACCGCCCGTACCCGAAGTGTTGGGAGCGGGATAGTATTCCACGTAAATTCCGCCCGTCCAGTTGGTAAAGGCGTTGACCTCTGCCGAGAATCTGATTTCGTCGGCAGAAGATTCGGCGCGCACGGTGACGTTGAGTTTGCCTGCGTTCTTGAACGCGTTTTCCTTTATGGTCGTGAGTCCGGAGCCCACGGGGATAATGAGGTTGCTCAGCCCGGAATTTGCAAACGCGGTGGTGTTGATGACCACTACGTCTGCGGGAAGCGTAACCTGCTTCGCGCTTCCGTAGTACTTGATGAGAATACCGTTGACGACGAAGAAACCGTTTTCGTCGACATTGGCCGCGATGAACTTATTGCTGAAAGCGTTTTCGCCGATGTAAACCATCTTGCTCTCGTCGAACGTGAGAGACGTGAGATTCACGGCGTCCCTGAACGCGCCGCCCGCAATGACTGTCGTGCCGGAAACGTTGAGGTCGAGCGACTTCTCGTCGCCGGTGTAACGGTAAAGCGCATTGCCTATCGTGCAGGCGTCGTCAATAAGATTGTTGTCCGCGAAAGAACCCAATCCGATATCCGCGCCGAGATACTCCATAGAAGTCGTGGCGGTCTCGATTGCGAACGACGTGCTGACAGCGACGAACGCACCGTCCGCAATGCCTCTGAGGTCGTCGGGGAGGATTACTTTGGCAAGCCTCGTGTCGTTGAACGCGCCGCCTGCTATATATTTGAATCCCTCCTCACTGAGGTCCAGCGTGGCACTTCCGTCGGTTGCGGCCTGCACCAACACGTTGCCCACGATGAGGTGATTGCTCTTGTAGGGATTGTACCCGATACCGTCGAACGCACCCGCGGCAACGTAACTGAGAGCCCCGCCGCCCTCGGGAGACTTGATTTCGGTGAGCGCGACGCAACCGCTGAAGGCGTTTTCGCCGATATAGCGGAGATTGGTCGCCGAGGTGAGGTCAAGCGTGGTCACCATAGCCTTGCTCTCGGCAGCACCCGCGCTTATGCGCGTGACGGGCACGCCTTTGTATTCGGCGGGCACGTAGATGAGCGTCGCGGAAGCGTCCTTGACTCTCTTTATCGCGTAGGTGCCGTCGATAAGCATTTCGAACTCGAAAGTATTCGCGTAATACTGGTCGTCTATGTTCGTGATGTCGGGGAGCCAACTTGCCGTGAGAATCTGCTCTGCCGTGACGGCGACCGAGCCGTCGTATGCCACGTCCTCTCCCTTTGCGTAAACGTATTCGAACTCGTAACCGCTCCTGACAAGCGCCGTCCCGTCGAACAAATCGGAAAGCGCGACCCTCTTTACTGTCGTGCCGTCCTTATTGAGGTTGATATCGGCGTAAAAACCGTTGAGCGCCGTGCCGTATTCGATTCCGCCGAACGTGACCGAAACGAGGACGCCGTCGCTGTTGAACACGGACTGGGCGGCGACGGGTGCGAGCCCGGAAGCGTCGGCAAGAATATAAGAGGGGTCGATGCTGCCGTTCGTGAGCGAAAGAGAGGCGGAGAAGGTTTTCTTTTCCCAGACCGCGGTGACCGTCGTATCGCCGTAAATGCGGGTGCCGTTGCAATCGAATTGATTGCCGTCGGCGTCTTTCCAGTATCTGAGGGTGTAGTTAGCGCTGGAGTAGGAAGAATCAAGTCTGATGTCGGACACGCGGGAACCGCTGACGACGGACGCCACGACGTTGTCGCGGGCAGCCTCGGCGTCATAATTCCAGATGATGTCGGCGGGAGCGTTGATTACAAAGGTAAAGTCGTAGGATTCTTTTGCGCTGTCGGAGTAAACCGCGGTAAGAGTTATGGGTGCGCCGACGGTGAGCATATCGTACACGTCCACGTCGGTTTGCGTTCCCGCGGGAGCGAAAATCGCCGCCTCGTTTGCGATTGCGAAGTGCGAGAGATAGCGGGTGACGCTTGCTCCGCCCTCTCCGACGGAAGTGTAGGAAGTGGGGATACCGAACTGCCTGAAGAAACTGCTGCCGTAGGAAATTTTCACGCCTTCCTTGAGCGACTTGACGACGGACGTATCCGTGCCGTCGGCACTTTTGAAGTTGACGGTGACGTCGTACGTCGTGGTTGCGTGGTCCTTGAGATAAACTTTGGTGCTGCCGCTGACCCGGGCTCCGTCCACCACGTCAACTATTTTGATGACGTGAGTACCCACGGTCCTGAGCAATTCGAGGTCGGCGTCTCCGTTTTCAAGCACCTCGACGGTCGCCGTGAACTTCTCTGTGCCTTGTCTTGTGGAGGTCGACTCGACAACTCCCGTACGGTCGTTCTTGCGCTCGACTTTGTACACCACGGAATAGGTGATGTCGTCCAGCGAAAACTCGTCGACGAAATACTTGGACATATTCGTCGTCGGGTTGTTGACGTTAAGGTAATACGGCGTGACGACTTCGGTGTACGTGTCGGCCGTAGAGCCGCCACCGCCGCCGCTCTGACTGCCGGACGGGTCGCAGGCGACCAATGCAGCCGTGAGAAGCACTATCATCAGCACCGCAAGAATGACTGTACCTTTGCGTTTCATAATTCCCCATACCTCCGTATGCGCGTGCGCGACACGCCGCGCGTACAATTATACACGATTACTATAGCATACCCTTTCGGGTACGTAAATACCCCAATTTTGAAATAAACCTTAGTTACGCTGGTTTAATGGGCACGGCAACTTTCGCAAAAACGCCAAACGGCACGCCCTTCCGAGGCAAAACGAATTTTTCTTCCTGCGTTATAAAAACGCAAAACCCGCACTTTATCGAGACAAAATGCGGGTTTAAAGTATATTTATGCGGATTTTTATCTGCGGCGACGCATCTGTTCGACCGCTCGCCTCAACGCGATTTGCGTATTATTTGCGGATGTTTTTGTTGATTTCCTCTATAGCCAGAACGTACTTCGTGGAGGCCTTGTCCTCGGCGAACATCATTCTGTAGGTGTGCTTTTCGTCGTACAAATCCAACGAATCCCCGGGAATATTGGCAACCGTGACAAAGTTGCGCACAGGGAACGACAACTGCATAAATTCCTCTTCCACGGGCTCGGTCTCGGCGGAGTTTTCCGCGATATCGTATTCCATCGCCGACACGCGGTAAGTGCTGTCCACCTTGGTCGGGCGCCGCGTCAGCGAGGATACGAAACTCAGTTTTTCACGGGTCATAGTGAGTACGCCGGCGGTTGCAAAACGGTATCCGTTGCGCTTCGCGTTCTCGATGAACAGGTTGACTGGTTTTGCCAGCACGAAATCGGGGGCCTGCACTTCTTTTGCGACCACCTCCTTTTGCCATTCAAACCATATACTCCGCCCTGAAGCCGCACTTGCTGCAGGAAATCGTGCCGCGCTCGGTCACTGTCGAGAAATCGGCGCCGCACTGCGGGCATTTGTAAAGCAGCCTTTCGAGACCCTCGGCAAGGCGTTTTCCGCGGAAACTCAACCCGTTTTCAATCTGCCACACGTGTTCGTTATGGTCGAGTGCACGTTGTATTCTGTCCATTATCTCCGCAGTGCTCATCGACTTGACCTCGTCGGCGGTGAGCATTATATCGAGGTTGCACTCCACTCTGTTGCGACGAATTCCCGCCGCCCATTTCGGCAGAGTGAGACCGCTGCCCTTGAGCACGCTCGAGCCTACGGGGCAACCGAGCCATTTGACGAGTTTCGCTATCGAAAAGGCGA
>USGA01000076.1 GCA_900554085.1 uncultured Clostridia bacterium
CCCTCCAACACGCCGTTGAACTCGTCGAGTCCGGCGTTCAGTTCCTCGGCGCGTTCGGCAAGGCGGGCGTGCGCCGCAAGGATATCGGCGGCCTCTTTGGACAGTTTGCCCACGGAAGCGGTGGCGGCGTCGAGACGGGATTTCGCCGCCATAAGCGCCATACGCTCCTTGCTTTTGGCGACCTCGTTTTCGAGCGCGAGCAACTCCTGGTCCTTGCTCTGATACTCAAGTATTTTGTCGAATTTCATAGTTCCTCCAAAGTTTTATAAGGACAGCCGTTCCGCGCGTCGACGACCTTCAGTTCGCTGAAACGCGACTTTATAATGTCGATAAGCACGTCACAACATATTGTTTCGCTGTAATAGTGGGAGAACTCCACCACAGGGAATTTCTCCTCCGCCGAGCGCACGAACACGTGATGTTTCACTTCACCGCTGACAAGAGCGTCGGCGCCTGCACGTGCCGCTGCGTAACCCTCGTCGTCACCGCCCGCACCCGACACGATGTACACTCGCTTCACCACGGCGTCGGGAGAAGACACGCGCACGTCTGTGCCGCCCAGTATGCGGGCAATATCTTTCGCAAGCGCGGCGGCGCTTCTTTCGTCTATGTCGGCATAGCACCCGCATCCCTCAAGTCGCGGAGTGCCGCCGAGTTTTCGCGCGATTTCCGCGCTTGCTCCGCTCTCCGACGCGTCGAGGTTGGTGTGCGCCGAATACACCGCGATACCTTTTTCCGCGAGCGATGCAATCAGCCGTGCCGAAGCCCCCGCATAATTCAGATTGGACAGCGGACGGAATATCAGCGGGTGGTGCGTAACGATGAGATTGCAGCCGTTTTCCGCGGCGCACGGTCTCCGCCGTACAGTCGAGAGACACCGCCACACCCGTGCACTCCGCTTCGCCGTCGCCGAGCATCAGCCCCACGTTATCCCACTCTTCCGCAAGACACACGGGCGCCCGCTGCTCTATCGCGAGAATTACGTCGTTAATTTTCATTTTCCACCTCGGAAAGCGCTTTTACCAGCGCGTCGTACCGCGCGTTGGAGTGCGCGGGAGCGCTCCCCAGTTTGCCTTCCAGCAGTCGTTTCTCGGCGCTCGCCCTGGCGGGAAAAGACTCGTCCGTGCGAAAAAACTTGCCGAACAGCAGTTGCATTTCGTCCAGACTTTCCGCTCCCCTTTCTGCGGCAATGAGGGTGTAATTCTTGCCGCCCGCGCTCACCGCCGCGTCGGCGGTTATGCGATAACCTGCCGCCGTCAGACCCGCCCTGACTTTTTCGGGGTGGGTGTTGGGAGACAGAACGTATTGCGCAAACGCTTTGTCCTGCCCCGCCGCACGCGAGACTATCTCGGCAATGGTGTCGCCGCCCATACCGGCGATTATCACCACGTCGGATTCGCCCGCCTCCACGATGTCCAGCCCGTCGCCTGCGCGCGTTTCCACAATGTCGGATACGCCGAATTCCTCGGCGAGCCGCACGGCTTTGGCGAGCGAAGGACGGCTGATGTCGGTGGCTATCACTTTCTTTGCGCCGAGCGCCGCAAGATGACAGGCGAGTTTGCCGTGGTCGCATCCCACGTCGCAAAAGGTTCTCCCCTCGACGGGGCGGCACAGCACCGCCGCCGCGTAAAGCCTTTCGTCCAACTTTACGGGCATATCAGTTGTCGAAGTCCTTCAGTTTTTTGAGACGGTTGGGGTGACGCAGTTTGCGCAACGCCTTCGCCTCTATCTGTCTTATACGCTCACGCGTGACATTGAACTCCTTGCCCACTTCCTCGAGGGTACGGGGGTGACTGTCGTCGAGACCGTAGCGCAATCTCAGCACCTTTTCCTCGCGGGGAGTAAGGGTGTTGAGCACCTGCACGAGTTGCTCCTTGAGCATATTGCTTTCGGCGACGTCGGACGGCGACAGCGCGGTGTTGTCCTCGATGAAATCGCCGAGATGACTGTCCTCTTCCTCGCCGATAGGCGTCTCGAGAGAAACGGGGTCCTGCGCTATCTTCTGTATTTCGCGCACGCGCTCCTCGGAGCAGCCGAGATATTCCGCTATTTCTTCGGGTGTGGGTTCCCTGCCCAGTTTCTGCAACAGTTGACGGGTTGCGCGCACCTGCTTGTTTATGGTTTCGACCATATGCACGGGTATTCTTATGGTGCGCGCCTGGTCGGCTATCGCACGCGTAATGGCCTGCCTTATCCACCACGTGGCGTAAGTGGAAAACTTGAAGCCTCGGGTGTAATCGAATTTCTCGACGGCTTTCATAAGCCCGAGGTTGCCCTCCTGAATGAGGTCGAGGAACTGCATACCGCGTCCGACGTAACGCTTTGCGATGGACACGACGAGTCGCAGGTTGGCTTCGGACAAGGTGCGTTTCGCTTCCTCGTCGCCCTCCGCCATACGCTTAGCGAGTTCCACCTCTTTTTCAGCGGAAAGCAGCGGCACTTTGCCGATATCCTTGAGGTACATCTTGACGGAATCGTCGAAATTACCCTCGATAATCTTGTCGATGTCCTCGTCGTCCTTCGTGGAAGACACCACGGTGATATTCTCGTCGGAAAGCGCCTTGAACACACCTTCGAGGTCTTCCGCGGTAGCCCCGAGGTGTTCGAGACGCGTCATAACCTCTTCTTCGGGTATGGTGCCTTTCTCACGGGCGTGAGCGATGAGTTTTTCGATTTCCTGTTTCAACAGTTGTTCTCTGTCCAAAATTTCTCCTCCTCGGATTAAAGCAATTTATCCTTTGGATTTTTCGATTTCGCTTTTTTTTGCCAGACCGTTATCTGCCGCAGAATGTCGCCCTGCTCGGCAGCGTCCGACGAACTTTTGTATTTTTCCGTGAGTTTCTTTATTCTGCCCGCGGCGTACGCGTCGCCGAGAACCGTCAGGCAGTCGCTGTAAAACTTGGCGTCCGTCGCCTCTGCCGCCGAACCTTCCGAACCGAATTCCGTCTCGCTTGCCAGCACGGCGTCCAGTTCCTCTTTGTCGACGCCGCCGCGGAAAATGTCCACGCCTGTCTCATTCCCGTACTCCGCTTGCGTGCCCGACGCGCCCTGCGCTCCGCCTTTCCGTCCGGCTTCGGCGTCGTTGCGCGCCACTATCCACGCATAAATCTTTCTGAGAGCGTCATTCGGCAACCACTCGGGAATCACGTCCGACACGTCCGCGAAATGGCACTTCCTGAACATCGCATTCAGCACGAATCTCGCCGCGCGAACGTTCTTCGCCGCTTTGGCGCCGCTCGACTTGACTTCCGTCTCGCGCTTGGGGGCGACAGGCGCGGCCTTGCCTCGAGTGGCAAACTGTCTGCGCAACGTATCGACCGAAACGCCGCTTTTTGCCGACACTTCGTTGTAATAAACCTCGCGTTCCGCCTCTCCGTCGACTTTTGCCAGCACGTTAAGCGCAGCGGATACGTATCTCGCGCGCCCCGTTGCGGAGCGCAAATCGCAGGCGTCCGCGCACACTTTGAGTTTGTATTCTATGACGGGCAAAGCCTCTCTGACGCGTTTTGCGAAACCGTCCGCACCTTCTTTCCTCACGGTGTCGTCGGGGTCGCAACCGTCCGCGAGTGACACCACCTTGACTTCCAGTCCTTCGGCAATCAACGGGTCCACGTTCTTTATCGCCGCTTTCCTGCCTGCGGCGTCGCCGTCGTAACAGACGTAAACGGTGGAAGCGAGTTTCTTTATCTCGCGTGCCTGAAGCGGGGTAAGCGCGGTTCCCATACACGCCACGGCGTTGCGGAAGCCGCCCGCCGCAAGGCTTATGACGTCCATATATCCCTCGACCAGGATAACCTCGTTCAGCCCCTGCACGCGCTTCTTCTCTTTCTTTACGAAATTCACCCCGTAAACGGAACGGCTTTTGTCAAACAGAACGGTGTTGGTTGAATTCTTGTATTTCGCGACGTTCTCCTCGCCTCTGTAAATGCGCCCGCCGAACGCAATCACGTTGCCCATTCCGTCCATAATGGGCACTATGATTCTGCCCGCGAAAGCGTCTGACAGTCTTTCGCCGTTCACCAGTCCGCAGGCTACGAGGTCTTTCACGGCGTATCCCTTGCGGCGCATATAACCTTGCAGTTGGTCGTAGCCGAGGGACAGTCCGAGGCCGAACGAAGTGCGGATATTCTCCGTGATACCGCGGCTGTCCAGATACGCCCTCGCCTCTTTGCCCTCGTTTTCGCGCACCAGATTGGCGTGATAGTACGCCGCGGCGTCGCGCATAAGATTGCGCAGGGTTTCCCCGCGTTCCTTTTTCTTGCGATACTCGGCGTCCCCTTTGAATTCGGGCAACGTCATATTGGCGCGCTCGGCAAGAAATTTGATTGCCTCGACGTAGGAGAGCGATTCCATTTCCATAACGAACGTTATGACGTCCCCGCTGACCCCGCATCCGAAACAGTGATAATACTGCCCGTCGGCGTTCACGCACATAGAGGCGGTCTTTTCGTTGTGGAACGGACAGCAACAGAAATACTTGCTCCCCTTCCTGGTGAGGGGAACGTACTGCGATATCACGCTTACGATATCGTTTTTGTATTTCAGTTCGCTTATGAATTAGTCGGAAAAACCTGCCACTTTTTTTCGCGGAACAATCCGCCGCCGTCCTCCGTGCACGTAACCGCTCGCGCGCGTTACGATGTTCTCTGTTTTATATACGATAACGTTTCCCTTTTTTCCTAATAAAACTCAACGATTTTCCGAAATAATTGTCGAAAAGTCTTTCGGGACGACTTTGGGCGACCGTCACCCTCTGAGAACGTCCCGTTTTGCGGTATTTACAGCAGGCATTTTAGAGCGTATAATTTGTGTGAGGAGTTTATCTCCCGGGAGGCAAAATTATGAACGCTGAATACAAGGCTTTGTTTACGCCGTGGAAAATCCGCAACG
>USGA01000077.1 GCA_900554085.1 uncultured Clostridia bacterium
AGAGGCTATTCTGCCCTGTTTCTTGGCGGCGGAAGCGATTCCCTTTTCACGGAGATAGTCGATTGCCTTCTCCATATTGCCGTCGGTCTCGACGAGCGCCTTCTTGCAGTCCATCATACCAACGCCGGTGCGCTGGCGGAGTTCCATAACGTCTTTGCTGGTGAATGCCATATCAATCTCCTTATTCTTCTTCGCTCTCCTTCTCGGCGATTGCCTTCTCGAGAGCCTGTTCGGGGGTGAGCACGACTTCCTCGACTGCTTCGGCAGCCGCAGGAACTTCCTCAGCCGCTTCGACGGCTTGTGCAACATCGGTGGAAGCGACTTCAGCCGCACCGCCGAAAGATTCGCCCTGCTTGCCTTCGATGACCGCGTCGGCGATTATGGACGCGAACAACTGAATGGCACGGATTGCGTCGTCGTTGCCGGGAATGACGTAGTCGACGAGGTCGGGGTCGCAGTTGGTGTCGACGACGGCGACGATGGGGATACCGAGTTTGCGCGCTTCGCGCACGGCGTTCTCTTCCCTCTTGAGGTCGACGATGAAGAGGCAACCGGGGAGATTGCGCATATTCTTGATACCGCCGAGGTTCTTCTCGAGTTGGTCGCGCTCGGCCTTGAGTTTGAGGACTTCTTTCTTGGGGAGAAGTTCGAACTCGCCGATAATCTCCATCTGGTTGATTTTGTTGAGTCTGTCTATACGGGTGCGGATGGTCTTGAAATTGGTGAGGGTGCCGCCGAGCCATCTCTGGTTGATATAGAACATATCGCAGCGTTCGGCTTCCTGCTTGATTGCGTCCTGAGCCTGCTTCTTGGTGCCGACGAACAGAACGGACTTCCCTTCCGCGGAAATTTCCTTCACGAATTTGTAAGCCTCTTCGACGAGGTCGACGGAAATCTGAAGGTTGATGATGTGAATGTCGTTACGGGTTGCGTAGATGTACTTCGCCATCTTGGGGTTCCAGCGTTTGCTCTGATGACCGAAGTGCACGCCTGCTTCGAGCAGGGCTTTCATTGTGGTGACTGCCATTTTTAGGCCTCCTTGATTTGTTTTTACCTCCCTCGGTTTCAGCGTTGGGACTACCGAACGGAACAATCCCCTCTCCGCCGAGGTGCGCGGTGCTTTGAATTATAGAATATATTTTTTCTCTTGGCAAGGAAAAACGCGCAAAAAATCGGCGTTTTTCCACGGAAATTTACCTTTGTCCCGCGGGGTGCCGCGGTCCGGTCGGTCAGGCCTCTTCGCCTTCCTCGCCGTCAAGGTCGTATTTTTCCATTTCCTTGACGAATTCGTCGAAAACTTTCTGCAGTTCCTCTTCGCTCTCGATGGCCACGAAAACGTCGTTGCCCGCCTCGTCCTCGCGGATTTCGTATATAAGGACTTCGTCCTCCTCGATGTCGGGAAGTTTCTCCACAGGTTTCATAACGACATACCATTTGTCGTCCACGTCGAGAGTCGCGAGATGATAGAAGTCTTCGTCGACGTCGCGTTCTTCGTTGTAAAGAGTGATGATATCGTCATCCTCGTTCATATTTTCCTGATCCTCGAAAAAGTCAGACATAAAATTGCTCCTTTAGGGGGGCGCTTTCCGCGCCGCGCCACGTTAATCATACCCCGAGTCCGCCTCTGCCGTCAAGATAGGATTGCAGTATGATTGTCGCGGCGACTTTATCGATAACTTTTTTGCGCTTTTCCCTGCGCACGTCTGCCTCGATAAGCAGGCGTTCCGCCGACACCGTGGTAAGCCTTTCGTCCACATAACGCACGGGCAGACCGCTCCGCTCTTCCAGCAACGAACCGAATTCCCTGGTGACCGCCGCACGCGGCCCCTCGGTGCCGTCCATATTCTTCGGAAGCCCCATTACAAACACGTCGGCTTCCTCTCTCTTGGCGTATTCCGAGAAATAATCGGCGTCCTTGACGGGGTCGCCCGAACGGACGTAAGTTTCCCTGGGATTTGCGCATATTCCCAGCAAGTCGCTGACGGCAACTCCGATACGCACGTCGCCGACGTCGAGACCGATTTTGCGTTTCATTTCAGCATACCTCCTCCGTTGCGACTTCCCGGTCCGCCGAGAAAACCGTCGCCGCGGCGCGAAGTCCTTGCGGAAACGGGCGCGGACGCCTTTTCACCCATTGCGGCGTAAAGTTCTTCCGCTTTGTCGAACAACATATAGCACAAACCGCCCGCCGACGCCGCGGCAACAACGAAACAGACCGCCCAGTACACCGCGTAAGCCTCCACCGTTCCCATCGTCGCCGAATAAGGCATAATGACGATTGCGGCGACAAGGAAAACTATACCCGCGCACATTCCTATCATTACGGGCGCCATCATACGCGCGTTCTGGCGTTGCACGTCGTAAAGACTTTTCCAGTCGAAATAGGGACGACGCATATCGAAGTAAATCGACAACGCGTTAAGTCCCGCGCACACCACAATCATAACGACTGAGATAAGCGCGGCGTTGACGATATGGATTTTGCCGAACGCCGCCGTTATTATGAACATCAGCAACGCGCTTATGACGTTTGCGGCATTCGAGAGAATGAATTTCGCAAGCACGGCGGTTTTGCCGGATATCGGCAGGGTGCGCGTAAGGTAAAAGGATTTCCCTTCTCTCGTGAAAGCCATCAGAGCGAAGTAATTGCTGCCTCCGAGCATAACGCCCAGCATCAGCAGTATTCCGGTCTGCATCATTTCGCCTAACGGTGTGAAATCGTCCTGAGAGGCTCCCGCTTCGGTGGTGAGGAAGAAAAACACCGTAATCAGCGACGTGACGAAAACGCTTGTGGACATCGAAAGCGCAAGCGCGGGGAAACGGAAAATATTCTTGAGGTCGGCTATCATCAGCGAAGCCAGCAGGCTGCGTTTTCTGAAGACTTTTCCGTGCGCGGCTTCCGTCGAGCGTGAAAACTCCGTGTTGATACGGACTGCTCTCCTGTAAAAGAGCGACGACAAGGCGAATATCAACGTGATTATACCCACCCATATTCCGATTGCTATTCCGAGATTGACCCACGGGTCCACTCCCAGCGCGACGCACGCTATCACCTTGTCGGGATACATCACGGTAGCAAACTGCCTGAACGCGTTCACGACGGTTTCGCTCAGACTTTCGACGTCGCCGACCGAAGAAAAATTGGGTATCAGCAGGAAATAGGCGACGAACAGCACCATATAAACGAATATGAGCGCAACCGTGCTGACAAACGCCTTCCTTTTGAGGAAAGAGGTAATCCACATCGCGGGCAGCGACAGCAGCGTCGCAAGCGCGAGAGGCAGCACGGGGGCAAGCAACGTTATAAACGGCACCAGCACGTAGAATGCGGGAGAAAACACACCGCCCGCAACCTGAGCCGCGCCCCCGAAAGTATAGAGCGTGGGTAACAGTAGGTATGCGGTGATTGCCAACTCACCGATATAAACTTTGGTAAGGCGGGCAAAGAACACCGCGGAACGTCTGAGCGGCAGCGCGGAAACGAATCCCGTGTCCCCGGACATATAAAGTGCGGAAGTCAGCGTCGGAATCGCGAAAAACAACACCATACCCTGACCCGCGGTGACAAGCATAACCGTCCCTTCGACAAGCAGGGAGTATTTTACGGCAAGGTCGGCGACGGACGCTATGGCGGTGCACAGCATCACCATAAGCGGCAGACAACAGATTCCCATAATGACGCTCTGCGGCAACTTTATGCGGCCGCCGACGCGCTGTCGGAAACTGTCCTTGAGCAGAACGCCGAGCAACAGACGGTAATCGGCAAACCAACCTTTCACGCCTTTTTACCTCCGTCGTCAGGGTTTTCGGGTGACGTGGCGGCGGTTTTGACGTCGTCCGTCGTCTCGTTCTCGTCGAACGCGAAACCGCTGGCGTCCCTGTCGGTGGTTATGGAGAGGAAGAGTTCTTCGAGAGAGGAATCCAACCCCGAAGAGCGCAGTTCCGCCGTTGTGCAGTCGGCTATGAGTTTGCCGTGGTCGATGATTCCGACCCTGTCGCAGATTTTTTCGACCACGTCGAGCACGTGCGAACTGAAAAACACGCTGTTTCCCTTTGCGGTATGCTCTTTCATCAGCATTTTGAGGTTGTAGGACGATTTGGGGTCGAGGCCCGTCATCGGCTCGTCAAGCACCCACAGTTGCGGCTCGTGAATGAGCGCGCCGATAATGCTGAGTTTCTGTTTCATACCGTGCGAATAGGTGTTCACGGGGCTGTTGATGGCCCCCTGAAGGTCAAATAAATCCACGTATCGCGAAAGACGCTTTTTACGCTCGGACTCGGGGACGCCGTATACGTCGCACATAAACGTGACGAACTCCACGCCCGTAAGTCTTTCGTACATCGCGTGGTCGTCGGAAACGTATCCGATATAACTTTTAGCCCCGAGAGGGTCGGAGCGCATATCGGCGCCGTTTACGGAAATCGAGCCCTGCGTGTAATCGAGCACGCCCGTAACGCATTTTATCGTGGTGGATTTGCCCGCGCCGTTAGGTCCTATGAACCCGTATATTTCGCCGTCTTTGACGGTGAGCGAAAGATTGTCGACCGCGGGTGTGCCGCTCTTTGCGTAAGTTTTGGTAAGCCCCGAAATTGTAAGCATAAATCTCCTTGCCGTAAAACCGCACGGCGCAGCAACCCGAAAACGCCGCTACGCCGCGGATTGCTACTTCTCCGAATGAGGCGAAGTGCTGCGGACAGGTTGAGTCTTCGCCCCTTTCACTCTCGATTTCTGCCGCTCTTTTATCACCTGCTCGAACCCGTTGTCCGACGGGGTGTAAAACACGCTGTCTTTGATTTCGTCGGGTAGATACTGCTGTTCGACCCAGCCGCCGTAATCGTGCGGATATTTGTAACCCGTGATTTTTTCGCCTC
>USGA01000078.1 GCA_900554085.1 uncultured Clostridia bacterium
GGACCTCTTGAATGCAAATCAAGCGCTCTACCAACTGAGCTACACCCCCAAGTGATGCTTGTAAATCATAGCATTGCATATCGCGTTTGTCAAACAAAATCGGAAAAATGTGAAAATGACCCGCTCGTAATATGAAAAGCGCCCCGCCATTGCAAGACGGAGTCGCTCTTTCTATGCGCAGACTGCACTATCAGCCTTTCTGATACACCCTTACGTAATCGATGACGAAATCGTAGTGCTTGCTTTTATCGTTCTTGGCAGGATTGCCGCACCAGGACTTGGAGCCGTCGGCTTCCTTGCCCTCCACGAGGGTACCGTCCTCGGCGGTGTGTCCTCCGACTTCGACGGAAAGTATCATATATTCGTTGACTTCGGACACCCCCAGGGTCTGCCCGTCAACGGTGTGACGGGTGCGCCACGTCTCGGCTCCGTCTATGAAAAATACGTACTCATCTTCCGTCCACAACACCCCGTAGGTGTGGAATTCGCTGTACATATCGGGCACCTTGTACCGGTCGGACTTGTCGCTCTTGGTATCTGTGTAACCGTCGCCGTGCACCACGTGCTGGACGGATTCCTTACCGCCGGTCGCGTATTTCCAGGGAGATTCCATAACGTCTATTTCGACGCCGTCCGCACCCGTGCCCATAACGTCGTCGGGCCCCATACCCGTACCCTCGTCGGGCATAAGCCAGAACGCAGACCATATTCCTATCGTGGGCGGAGCAATGCAACGCACCTCGAAATACCCGTACTTTGCGGAAAAGCCTTCGTAGTTTTCGCTGTGGGTTATCCCTTCGCCGTCGGGACGGGTGGACGTCTCCAGCCATGACGTGTACCAGCCTTCTCCGTACTGTCCGTCCTTCCACAAGGTGCGGATGGTGAGCGCCCCGTCGGAAACGAAGAGCGTATCCGCGCTGTCCTCGTAATAGGCGGCGCGGCGGGAGGGCGTCTGATAGCCCGTGCGCCAGTTCGTGTAATCGACGCCGTCGCCGTCGAATTCGTCCGCAAACACCAGTTTGTAACCGCCCTCTTCAAGTACGGCGTCCAATGTTTTTTCGGAAGGAATTTTCTTTACGCAGGCGGTAAGCGCAAACGCGCAGGAAAACGCCACTATCAAAGCCAGCACAATGCACAAAACTCTCTTTGCCATAGTTCACCCCGCTTCAGTCAGATTGTAACATAACCCGTCGCGAAATGAAATACCCCAATCGCAACCGCCCGCACACCCTGAGCAAAAAAGCACCCCCGCGGGTGCTTTCGTGGTTTCGGTCGCTCTGCGCCGCGCTCCGCTTATGCGGGCGCGTCCGCTTATTTTTTGTCGTCGTTTGCGGAACTTTCGCTGTCTGCGACTGCCGTGAGTTTCACCACGCTGCCGTCCTCTTTCTGCACATACGTGCCCGCCAGTTGCGCGCGGAGATTGTCCTTCACACTGTCGATATACGCCCGACGGAGAGCGGCCTGTTCGGCCTTTTCCTCGTCGGTAAGGCCTTCCGTTCTGGCTTTTCGCGCCAGTTCGTTTATCCTGTTCACATCAATACTCATATCGCAAAATCACGCCTTAAGTGCGCCAATCTATCTCTTCAACCCCGTTTTTTGATAAAAACGCGTTGGTTTTGCTGAAATGTCTGCAGCCGAAAAATCCCGCGTACGCCGACAAAGGCGAAGGGTGAGGACACTCCAGCACGAGGTGCTGCGGAGCGGTTACGAACTGCTTTTTAGCGCGGGCGTTTCCGCCCCACAACAAAAAGACCACGGGCTCTTTGCGCTCGTTGAGTTTCTTTATGACCGCGTCGGTGACGTACTCCCAGCCTTTGCCTTTGTGGGAATTCGCCTGCCCTGCCCGCACGGTAAGAACGGCATTGAGGAGCAGCACTCCTCTCTCCGCCCAGGGCACGAGATACGGCGAGGTGTTCACTATGCCGAGGTCGTCTTTTATTTCCTTGAAAATGTTGACGAGGGAGGGAGGTGTCTCCACCCCCGGCTTGACGGAAAAACTCAGCCCGTGCGCCTGCCCTTCCCCGTGGTAGGGGTCCTGCCCGAGAATGACGGCCTTCACTTTCTCGTAGGGCGTGTAAACCAGCGCGTTGAAAATGTCGCGCATATCGGGATAGATTCTGTGCGTGCGGTATTCCTCTTTGAGAAACTCGCGAAGTCGCGCGTACTCCTCCGAGGCGAACACGTCCGCCATAATGTTATCCCACGAATTGCCTATGTGTACCATAAGCCGATTATATCACACGCCCGCGGCAGGGCGCAATACGCGACGAGGGTTATGTGCGGAGCGCAGTAAAAAGAAAAACCGTCCTCGCGGACGGATTTTCTCAGGCAGGTTGTCTTATTTGCAATCCCTGCAAGCCTTGGAATTCTTGCTTCCCTTGCAGTCCTTCTGCTTGGGAGCGGACTGTCTGCCGCTTTCGACGGCGGATTCGGCTTTGCTGTTTGCATTGCGTTTGGTGTTTTCCATTGTTCACTCCTTTGGGGGGTTACCCCGATGGGGCTGTCGCCCCTTTGATGATAGTATGGCTCGCCCCCGTCCCTTTTATACACTCCTGTTCCACGCAATTTTCACCCTTTCTCGTCCCTCCCCGCAAACGCGGTTTCCCTGCTTCTGCGGCGTTTTTTTTATGCTGAAAAATCATAAACAATTTAACTTTTTTTCAAAGTGATATTGACACGGAGGACGTGATAAAGTATCATATTTTATAGTAAATTCCAATATCACGGCGGTCGAAAGGCGACGGCTCCGACGGTTTTCGAGGGGGGTTCGGCGCGTCGCATCGCTTAAAAGGAGGATGTTATGGACAATGTCACAATGGCAAGGATCAATCTGTTCGCCGTGCTGCGCAACATCGAAGATCTTTGCGAGATGGATCCCGAAGCCAAGGCCCTCATCAAAGACGAGAACCTCGGCGTGGAATTCAACGTGCCCGAGGTGGGCAGCGCCGTTCTCACTTTCAAAGACGGCAAGTGCACTTTCACCAGAGGCAAAGGAAAGTCTGCTCTCAAACTGTACTTCACCTCCCCCGAGCATTTCAACAACCTGATTGCTCCTCCCGTCGACCCCAAGACCGGCAAGCCCAAGATGGTCGTCCCCATCTTCTACAACGTGTTCAAGGTCGGTTTCCTGCTCGGCACTTTCACCAAACTCGCCGAAAGGTTGTCCTATTATCTGCAGCCCGCTCCCGACAAAAAGGAAGAACTGCTCAAGGACCCCCACTATTTCGAGACCAACACCATTCTTACCGCCTACACCGCTTTCTATGCGATGAGCGAAATCGCCAACAGCGACTACATCGGCAAGGCTATCGCGAAGCGTATGCCCGACGGCGTCATCGCCTGCGAAGTCGGCGGCACCTCTCTTGCTATGAACATCACCGTCAAGGACCACCGCTTTGTCACCAATAAGGGCAAGGTGGCCGCGCCCCGCGCTACGATGAAGTTCGGCGATTTGCAGTTCGCACACGACCTGCTCAACGGCAAGACCTCCAGTTTCACCGGAATGGGCACGGGACAATTCCAAGTCTTCGGCTTTGTCGAAATGCTCGAACAGATGGCTAAACTGCTCTCGCAGGTCAGCATCTATCTCGCCTAAGGAGGTTATTATGCAACTCAGTTACGAACCCAAGAAAATATACGATGTCACAAAGAGCCAAGAGGCGTTCAAGCGCGCGCTCAAGGTCGTCCCCGCCGGTATTTACGGTCACCTCGGCCCCTCCGAAGGTTGTATGATTCCCGTCAGTTCCTATCCCCTCTTTATGTCCAAGGCCAAAGGGGCTTACTTCTGGGACCTCGACGGCAACAGATTCATCGACTATATGTGCGCCTACGGCCCCAACTTCCTCGGCTACAACGACCCCGACGTCGACGCCGCCGCACTCGAACAGATGAAGAAGGGCAACTGCGTTACCCTCGCCTCCGACCTGCTCATCGACTTCGCCGAAGAGATGGTCAACACCATCAATATGGCGGACTGGGCGTTCTTCGCAAAGAACGGCGGCGACGCGACTTCCTTCGCGGTTATGATTGCGCGTGCCTACACCAACCGCAAGAAGGTCGTCCTCGTCAGCGGTTACTATCACGGCGTCGCTCCCTGGATGCAGAAACTCGGTTATGCCGGTATCACCGAAGAGGATATCGCCAACAACCTCTACATCGACTGGAACTCTCCCGACCAGTTCGAGAAACTCATCAAGAAGTACCCCGGCCAGATTGCCGCGCTCATCGCAACGCCCTACTATCATCCCACCTTCGTCGACAACCAGTTGCCCCCCGAAGGTTACTGGCAGAAGATGCGTAAACTCTGCGACGACAACGGCATCATCCTCATCTTCGACGACGTCCGCGCGGGCTTCCGTATCGACATCAAGGGCAGCGACTATCACTACGGCATCAAGTCCGACATTTCCTGCTTCTGCAAGGCAATCGCAAACGGCTACAACGTGTCCGCGGTCTGCGGCGTCGAAAAACTCAAGAACGCCACTTCCGACATTATGTACACGGGCAGTTACTGGCTCTCCGCAGTGCCTTTCGCGGCAGGTATCGCCACCATCAGAAAGGCGAAGGCAATCAATGCCGTCGAAGAAAACGCGAAGAAAGGTATCAAACTCACCGAAGGCCTCAAGGAAGTCGCGAAGGATAACGGTTTCGACCTCCGCGTGACGGGCGAACCCGCAATGTTCTATCTGCGTCTCGGCAACGACTTCCCCTCCACTATCCTGCATCAGGAATGGGTTGCGGAATGCGTCAAGCGCGGCGTGTTCTTCACCTCTCACCACAACCACT
>USGA01000079.1 GCA_900554085.1 uncultured Clostridia bacterium
GATTTCACCGTGACGTTCGCTCATCTCGTTGAGCACGAACTCCTTGCGGGCGTCGTTGATACGCTGCATAATGACCTGTTTTGCGGTCTGTGCGGCGATACGCGAAAACTCCTTGGGCGTGATGTCCTCGATAACGACGTCACCTTCTTTGTAAGTGTCCTTGATTTCGCGCGCTTCTTCGAGGGAAATCTGAGAATCCTCGTCCTCGACTTCCGCGACCACGAGCCTGTGAGCATAGACCTTGATGGACTGCTTTTCCTCGTTCAGGCGGACGGTGATATTCCTGCTTTCGCCGTATTCCTTCTTGTAGGCGGACGCAAGTCCCGCTTCGAGGGATTCGATGAGAAGTTCCTTGGAAAGTTTACCGCTGCGTTCGAGTTCGTCGAGTGCCTGAAAGAACTCTTTGTTGACCATTTTTTCCTCCTAAAACCTGATGTACGGTTGTACTTTGGCTTTGTTGTTTCGTGAGATAGTGATTTCTTCGGGCTTTTCGCCTTCGGTTGACAGAGTGAAGGTGTCGGCGTCGTAACGTGTAAGCACGCCGTGTGCTTTCTTTTTACCGTCGACGACTTCGAGTTCGACGCCGAGAGAGCGGCGGAAATCGTCATCGGTGACGACGGGACGGTCCAGCCCCATAGACGAAACGTTGAGCACATATTCGTCGGGGAACAGACTTTCTATGGCGTCGAGCGCGTCGGAAAGAGCGTTGTGCACTCTTTCGCAATCGTCAAGGGATATTCCCTCCTGCCGCCAGATGAACGCCGTCAGCACGGCGGAGTGGTGTTCCTCGGAAAAACGCAGTTCGACAAGTTCGTCGCCGTCGGCTTCGACCACGGAACGAACGCAGTCGTCAATGCGTTTTTCGTCTTCCTCGGAAAGATACTTCCACTTGTCCGAAAGCACGGTTTTGCCTCCTTCTAAAACAAAGAGTGAGCGTCGGCTCACTCAATAAGTTCTTATTAAGCACAATTAAATTAACATAAGTATAAAAATAATGCAAGCGTTTTGACAAAACCGATTGAAAAAAGCGCCCTTTCGCGCTTTTCCCGGCATTGATGCAACCCGCCGAAGCGGGTTGATTCTCCGATTCCCGCCCATAGTGTGTCGGTGCCGCCCGCGGAGCGCGCTATGTCTTTACCAGATGGAATATGTCGAGGAAAACGGCAAGCAGCACTATAAGCACAAGACCTACCGTGTGTATGACCGCCTCCACCTTGCGCGGAACGGGTTTGCGGAATATCATTTCAATCAGCGTGAACACCATTCGCGAGCCGTCCAGCGACGGTATCGGCAGCAGGTTCATAACTGCGAGGTTGGCGGAGATTATTGCCATAACGTAAAGGAAGTTGCCGAAGCCGCCTGCGCTGACGTCCGCCATTGTCTTTATGACCGTGACCGTGCCGCCCGCCGCTTCCAAACCGATTTTCCCGGTGAGAAGCGCTCCCAGCGAAGCGAGGATTTTGAAAACTATGAAGAACGAGAATCCGAACGACCTGCCGAAGGCGCGGAAGAAGCCCAGTTTTACCGAAGAAAGTCCGTATCGTATTCCCATTCCCGTCTTGGTTTCTTCCACCCCGTCGTTATCTTCGGCGGGCAAAGTGTAACTGCCCTTTTCCACCGTGATTTTGACGGCTTTTCCGTCGCGCAGAACTTTGACGGTGACGCCGTTGTCGGCGTCGGCAAAGACGGCCTCGTAGTCGTCCTGAGTCATAATGTTGACCTGCTTGCCGTCAACCGCAAGTATGACGTCGCCCGCCTGAAACACGTTCGCCTCTCCGTTTACATCGTAGGTTTTGGTTATCACGGGCAACAACTGTCCGTAGGCGGTGAAATAGATTGTGATTATGAGTATTGCGCTGAGGAAGTTGAACAGCGCGCCCGAAAACAACACGATAAGACGTTGCCACGGTTTATGGCTGTTGAATCCTTCTTTGTCTTCGGTGTCGGAATCTTCCTCGTAGAAGCCGCAGAATCCGCCTATCGGAAACGCGCGTATCGAAAAGAGTTCGCCCGTCTTCTTGTTCCGCCGCTTGAACAGTGCGGGGCCGAAGCCTATTGCGAACTCTTCTATCTTGAAATGAAGCAATTTGCCCGCGATGTAGTGCCCGAATTCGTGCACCACTATCATAATCATAAGCCCGACGAGCGCGAGCAGTATATAGCCGATATAGGTGAACACTTCGGCGGCTGTTGCGGACAACGTTGCGACAAACAATGCTACTTGACTCCTACGGAATAAGTGTATTTGCGTGCGTCGGCGTCTATGCCGAAAATGTCTTCGAGGGCAACGTCCCCTATCTTGCGGAATTTATCGTATACCTTGCCGAGCACCGCGGCAATATCGCCGAATTTGATTTTTCCTCTCAGGAATGCGTCAACAAGCACTTCGTCGGCGGCGGACAACGCGATTTTGACGCCTTCGCCCGCGGCGGCTGCCTTGAGTGCGAGGTGCAGGCAGGGATAACGGTTGAAATCGGGTGCGTCGAAGTTGAGGGTGCCGTAAGAGGCCAGGTCGAGAGGGGGCACGGCGCCGACTCCCTTGTCGGGATAGAACAGCGCGGTTTCGATTGCGAGCGACATATCGGGCACCGACAGCAACGCTTTCACGCTGCCGTCCTCGAACTCTGCCATTCCGTGCACCACGCTTTCGCGGTGCATAAGCACTTTGACTTTGTCGTGCGGCAAAGAAAAGAGATACATAGCCTCGATGACTTCCAACCCCTTGTTGAAAAGGGTTGCCGAGTCTATTGTAATCTTTTTTCCCATATTCCATACGGGGTGAGCGAGCGCGTCCTTTGCCGTCATTTTGCCGAGACGGTCGACGGGGACGTCGCGGAGCGCTCCGCCGCTTGCGGTTAGCACGACGCTTTTTACGGACTTGGGATTTTCGCCCTGCAGGCACTGCATTATCGCGGAATGTTCGGTGTCGAGAGGCAGAATTTTTCCGCCGTGTTTCTTTTCCAGCGCTTTGAGATGTCGTCCGGCACAGACGATTGTTTCCTTATTGGCTATTGCGAGAGTGCCTCCCCTCTCGAGCACCGCGACCGCCGCCCAAAGCCCCGCTATTCCGCTAACAGCGGACACTACAATATCCGCGGGGAACGCGGCAAGTTCGGCAAGCGACTTCGTGCAGCGCGAAGTGAATTTTTCGTCCTCCAGAAAGTCGAACAGCGTGGTCTGAATTTCAACGCCGCCGGCGGGGAAATAATAGTGTTTCGGGGAATATTTCTCAATCTGTTCTCTCAGCAGTTTTTCGTTGGAAAACGCCGAAAGTCCCACGACCCTGAAACGGTCGCGGTGTTTATCCAGCGCGGCAAGCACCTGCCTGCCCACGGACCCCGTGCTTCCGAGCACGGTAACGGTTTTTATTCTGTCGCTCATCTTATGCCTCTGTCAGAGTGCGGTCGTAATCATTGTTTGCGCGGCAAAAAGTCGCCGCGACGTTCTTCGTCGTCTGACGCTTCGGTCACGCGTATATGGCAATGAATGCCACGGTAAGGACGGTTATTCCGCTCATAATGCTGTCGAAACGGTCCATAACTCCGCCGTGTCCGGGGAATATCCGTCCGAAATCCTTTACGCCGAGCGCGCGTTTGATGCGCGACGCGGCGAGGTCGCCGAGTTGTCCCGCGAGCGCTCCGACGAAACCGATTGCCATATAAATCAGCACGGATTTCCACACGGAATCGGTGAACGGCACATATACCAGCCCGTCTGCGGGTGCTGCGGGAAGCGCCGCGGCGTACTCGAAAACGAGATAAAACACCGCCGCCACCACCATTCCGCCTATGATACCGCCGACGAAACCGGCGACTGTCTTTTTCGGGCTTATGGTCGGGCAAAGTTTCTTGCCGCCTATCATACTGCCGAACCAGTATGCGAAAGTGTCCGCTCCGACGGGAAGGAACACTGCGAACAGCACGGCGTACACCGCCACGTATTTTGCCGTCAGCATCCACGCAAGCGATATGAAAAACGCGGGATAAATCAGCACGAACAGCGTAGCGAAAAGGTCTTTAATCTGCATACGCTCCGGATTGGACAGGGTGAACTGTATCAGGGCGTAAAGCGCCGAAGCGGCAAAGCAGATGCCAATGCCCGCATACCCCGCATAGCCGCCGACGAACTCGTGCATAACGTATGTGACGGGATAGGCGGTGAGCATATACACCGCCAGCGGAACGCGCATTACCCTGTACCCTGCGCTCTGCAGGCAGAAATACATTTCGCGAAGCGCAATGGCGAGCAGTATCCAGATAAAGATGTCGACGAATGCTCGGTCGACGAAATAACTTGCGGCAAGCACGCCGCAAAGCAAGGCTATCAAAAGTATTGCCGTAACCGTTCTTTTCAGCATAACCGTAACTTTATGCGCCGAATTTGCGCTGTCTTCCCCCGAAATCGGCGACTGCCGCATCGAGGTCGTCTCCGTCGAAATCGGGCCACAACTTGTCGGTGAAATACAGTTCGGAGTACGCCGCTTCGTACAGCATAAACCCCGAAAGCCGTTTTTCTCCCCCGCTCCGTATCACGAGGTCAAGCGGCGGAAGTCCCGCGCTTGCCAGATTGTTTTCAAAGGCTTCACGGGTAAATTCGCCTTTGTCGTAACAACGTTTGGCGGCGTTCAGTATATCGTCCCTGCCGCCGTATGCGAAAGCGATGTTGAGGTGCAATCCGCCGTTGTTTTCCGTCCGTTTTTCGATGTCTTCGACG
>USGA01000080.1 GCA_900554085.1 uncultured Clostridia bacterium
AGTTTTGTCTTGGGTTCGGCAAGCGCGAACTTGTCGAGCACGACGACCTGCTCCTGACGAATCTTCTCGGAAAGCGCGGAATAGAACGCGGCTTTCTTCATGGTCTTGTTGATTTTCTGAGAGAAATCGCGGGGCTTCTTGGCGAACACAACGCCGCCGCCCGTGTGCTGAGGAGCCACAAGGCTGCCCTGACGGGCGCGACCGGTGCCCTTCTGACGATAGGGCTTCGCGCCGCCTCCGCGCACTTCGCTTCTGGTGAGCGCGCTCATCGTTCCCTGACGCTTGTTGGCGAGTTGCGCAACAACCACCTGGTGAATAAGCGCTTCGTTGTATTCGCAACCGAACACCGCGTCGCTCACTTCTATGGTACCGGCGGCCTTGCCCGCCATATTTACGACCTTAAGTTTCATATCTGCCTCCTATTAACCCTTGACGGAATCCCTGATCATAACGATTCCGCCCTTGGGACCGGGAACGGCACCCTTGATGAGAAGCAGGTTTCTCGCCTTGTCGACTCTGACGACGGCAAGATTCTGCATCGTCACCTTCTCGTGACCCCACTGCCCTGCCATATGCTTGTTCTTGAACACGCGGGAGGGAGAGGAGCAGGCACCCATAGAACCGACGGACCTGTGAATGGGACCGGTACCGTGGGACATAGGTCCGATACGGTGACTGTTCCATCTCTGGATAACGCCGGAATAACCGTGACCCTTGGAAGTGCCGGTGACGTCGACCTTGTCGCCTTCCGCAAAGGTATCGCAAGTCAGTTCCTGCCCGACGGTATACGCCGCACAGTCTGCGAATCTAATTTCACGGAGATACTTCTTGACGGAGACGCCCGCCTTCTTGAAGTGTCCTGCGACGGGTTTGTTCACCCTCGTCTCTTTGATGGCTCCGAAGCCGACCTGAACGGCGTCGTAACCGTCGTTCGCCACGGTCTTGACCTGCACGACGGTGCAAGGACCCGCTTCCACTACGGTGACGGGAATAACCTTGCCGTCTGCGGCGAAGATCTGGCTCATACCGAGTTTCTTTCCGATGATTGCTTTACTTATAGCCATTGTAAAGTTCATCCTCCTTTATTCTGTCGATTTAGAGTTTGATGGAAATGTCAACGCCCGCCGGCAGGTCGAGTTTCATAAGAGAATCGACCGTCTTGGAGGTGGGGTTGAAAATGTCGATGAGACGCTTGTGCGTTCTCAGTTCGAACTGCTCGCGGCTGTCCTTATACTTGTGAGTGGCGCGAAGAATGGTCACGATTTCCTTTTCGGTGGGAAGAGGAATGGGACCGGACACCTTGGTGCCGGTTTTCTTCACGGTCTCGACTATCTTCTCTGCGGAGATGTCGATGAGATTGTGGTCGAACGCCTTGAGTTTGATGCGTATCTTTTGCCCAGCCATTGAAGCCTCCTTAGACATACACTCATCCGTGTGTGTCCTTTATTTTCAACCCGTCGGAAAACCGACGGACAGACTACCCCCTTCGGGGGCACAACGCCAACATCATATCCATTACGAAAATTTTTGTCAAGCGGAATTTATGCAAATTTTCCGCAAAAGTGTAAATATTGTTTTTTTAGTGCCAAAAACACAATATCTAGTATAAATAAAAGGGACACGCACCCGCGTGTGTCGCGGTTCTGCTTATGCGTTTATGCACCGCCCGACGGGCGAAAGGATTCCGCCCACCGACACGCTCATTACTCTTACAGATTTTTACGGCGTAAGCCTGGATTATATTGTCGGGCGCACCGACAATCCCAAAATCAACAAATAGGAACGCGCGCGCATTCCGATGAAGAACGCGAAAGAGCCGCCCGAACAGACAGGAGCGTACTTGTCGTACGTGACTGTTTGCGAGGGCGGCTCTGACAATGTTGTTCGCGGAATAGCGCGGAGAACAGCGACAATCCCGCGTCTTCTCTCCCCCACAGAAAGAAACGTGTAAAACCGCGATATTCCGATGAAGAACAAGGAAGAGCCGCCCGAACAGACAGGAGCGTACTTGTCGTACGTGACTGTTTGTGAGGGCGACTCTGACAAAGTTATTCGCGGAATAGCGCGGTTTTACTTCATTGTTTCCTGCTTCACCTTCTTGTCTATAACGTGCCGTTTTTCGAGTTCGCGGAAGATTTCTTCGGGGGTAATACCCATTTCGACCATAAGGACCATTACGTGATAGGTGAGGTCTGCGATTTCGAAAACGGTTTCCTCTTTGGAGCCGCCCTTTGCGCCGACTATCACCTCCGTGCTCTCCTCTCCCACTTTCTTGAGAATTTTGTCAATGCCTTTATTGAAAAGATAGGTGGTATAGGAGCCTTCCTGAGGGTCGGTCTTTCTGCCCGCTATCAGTTCGTAAAGAGCGTCGAGGGAAAACTCTTTGAGAGAGTCGGAAGCCCACACGAGATTGTTGAAACAACTGTCGGTGCCGAGATGACAGGCGGGGCCGTCCTTGACAACTTCGACCACAAGAGTGTCGAAATCGCAATCGGCGGTAATGGCGACGACGTGCTGATAATTGCCGCTGGTTTCACCTTTCAGCCAAAGTTCCTTGCGGGAACGGCTGTAAAAACAGGCGAGCCCCTTTGCCATTGTGACGGCGAGGCTTTCGCGGTTCATATACGCCACGGTCAGCACCTTTTTGGAGTAGTGGTCGACCACCACCGCGGGTATGAGCCCGTTTGCGTCGAATTTCAGTTTGTCTGCAGAAATCATAGTTTATATCTCCGTTTCGTTATTTCAATTGTGCGTTTTGCATTGTTCGCAAACCCGCCGAGATGAGCGCGCGCTCACAGCCGCACGGGTATACCCCGCTCGGACAGGCGGCGCTTCAGTTCCTTTATGTCGACGGTGCGGAAGTGGAATATGCTCGCGGCAAGCCCCGCGTCGACTCCCCTCACCTTTTCGAACAGTTCGACGAAATGTTCCGTGTTGCCCGCTCCGCCCGAAGCGATGACGGGTATGCTGACGGCGGCACAGACGTCGGACAGCATTTCGAGGTCGAAACCGCCTTTCACACCGTCGGTGTCAATGCTGTTAAGGACGATTTCCCCCGCGCCCTCTTCCTGTCCGCGACGCGCCCATTCCACGGCGTCAAGGTCGGTGGGCACCCTTCCGCCCTTGGCATAAACGCGGTAAATCCCGCCGTCGCGCTTGGCGTCTATCGACAACACCACGCATTGATTGCCGTATTTCTTTGCCGCCTTCCCGACAAGGGACGGGTCGGCTATGGCGCCCGAGTT
Organism: uncultured Clostridia bacterium; assembly: GCA_900554085.1. Taxonomy (GTDB): domain Bacteria; phylum Bacillota; class Clostridia; order Christensenellales; family CAG-917; genus Limadaptatus. Next base: position 3,246 of record USGA01000080.1, read on the forward strand.
GACGCTCACTTTGTCCGCGCCGCATTTGAGCACGCGGTCGAAGTCGGCGACTTCGTTTATCGCTCCGCCCACCGTGAGGGGGATGAAAACTTTCGACGCCACCTCGCGCAGGGTGTCCGCAAACAGTTTGCGCCCAGACGAAGAAGCCGTAATGTCGTAGAACACCAGTTCGTCCGCGCCGGAATCGTTGTAGAATTCGGCGAGAGCAACGGGGTCCGAAACGTCCTGCAACCCCTCGAAATTCACACCTTTCACCACTCTGCCGTCCCGCACGTCGAGGCACGGAATAATGCGTTTTGCCAGCATTGTCAGTTCTCCTTTGCCGCGGCGAGCGCGACTGAAAGCGGCAATACGCCGTCATACATTGCCTTGCCGAGAATCGCGCCGTACGCGTTCATCGACCTGAGCGCGACGATTTCGTCCACGCGGGTAAGTCCGCCCGAAGCGATGACTTTCAGCCCTTCTATGCGGACGAGACGCTCGTATGCGTCGAGGTTCATTCCCTGAAGTTTGCCGTCGCGCGAAATATCGGTGTAAATGACCGCGCCGACGCCCGCGTCGCGCAGGAACGTGCAGAAATCGAACGCGTCCTTGTCCGTGGTTTCTTTCCAGCCGCGCACGGCGACCTTTCCGTCGCGTGCGTCGACGCCGACCGCTATTGCCGAGCCGTAGGCTTTCACACACTCGGTTACGAAAGCGGGATTTTCGGCGGCGACGGTGCCTACGGCGAAGTCAAGAGCGCCTTTGACGCCATCGTCAACCGTGCCCGCGCTGAAAAGGTGTGGTCGAGCCGCGTCACCTTCGCTCACCCGAAGATCGGCTGGGTGCGTGGCACCGGCCTGATGGTCGGTAACGACCCGCTGGTCGCCGTCGTTGAGCGTCACGGCATCCGCACCTACTCCACCGCACAGATTGCGGCCAAGCTGCTCGACCTGTGCACTGCCGAATCGCGCGAGCAGGCCCTCAAGGCCCCGCTCGATGTGGACCTGACCGGTGGCCTCGGCTCCGAGCCCATCGACATCAAGGCCCTGCGTGCGGAGGCCATGGCCGACGCCGAGAAGGAAGCTGCTGCGGCCTCGTCTCAGGAAACGGATGGCTCCGTCGCCGGAAAGTCCACTGGACTGTCCGACTCCTCGCGTGGGCAGCAAATCAAGGCGCTGCCCACACCGATCGTCACCAAGCAGGCTCCGGTCGACTTGAACGATTGGGCCAACGTCACTGCCAAGCCGGAAGACGAAATCGTCATCGTTTCCGTCGGTGAGCTGGGCCCGTGGGGCTCCGGTCGTACGCGCGCCCAGGCCGAGCTCGGCATCCACTCGGACGGCACCGTCGACCTCAGCGCCGGCGCAGTGCTCGAACTCGCGTGGAACATGGGCCTGCTGACTTGGGCCGACAGCCCGAAGCCCGGCTGGTACGACACCGACGGCAACCTCGTGCCCGAAGAGGACATC
>USGA01000081.1 GCA_900554085.1 uncultured Clostridia bacterium
TTTGTGCTTGCGTTCGCGCTGGTGCCTTTTTTCGTTATGCTGCTTGCATTCGGGGTATCGTCCTCTGCGGCGGTGGCGTTTGCCGTTCTCGGCGGTGTCGGCGCTACGCTGTTTTTCGGCAATCCGTACTTTGCGGCGTTTGCCGTGCTGGCGGCTTGTGCCGTTATATGGTTGCGCCCGTTCACCAAATGGGGCTCTGCAGCGGGTGCTCTCGCCGTGTGCGGGGTGTTTATGCTGTGGGCGGCAGAATACGGTTTCACGTGGCAGAATGCCGTGTGCGTTGCTCTGGGGGTGCTGGCGTTCGTGCTTGTGCCCGCGGAGTGGCTTACGATAATGTTCGGAGCACGCGGCGGCCGTGCCGCCACCGTAAGCGGAATCATAAACCGCAACCGCAGGGAAATGTCGGCGCGGCTTTCGTCCGTGGGCAGGGTGTTCTGCGATATCGCGGACGACCTTGCGGCCTCCAACGGCAACACCAACAAATATACCCCGCAAAGACTGGCTTCCGAGGTCGCCAAGAATTATTGCGGAAGGTGCAAGGACCGCGAAGGGTGTTTCGCCGCTCTCGGCGGAGATACGTCGTCGGTGCTTCTGCCTATGGCGAACGCGGTGATGTCGCGCGGCAAGGTGACCATACTCGATATGCCGCCTTTCATTACGAGCCGATGCTCCGGTATGCACAATCTCGCCGCGGTGCTCAACAGCGCGGGCGAATCCTACCGTCACCGTATGGAGGCGGCGGGCGAAGCGGTGGAAATGAAGAGGGTTATGTCCGAGCAGTTTGCGGGAGTGGCGCTGGTGCTGGACAGCCTTGCCGGAGAATGTGCGGAAAGCGTGGGATACGGAGGCGAGTTGCAGCAGACCATTGCCGACGAACTCCTCAAGCACAACATTGTCGCGGGCGACGTGCTTGTCGGCGGGCAGGGTGAAAACATAGACGTCACCCTCACGGTGAGGGGAGAGGACGCCGACAAACTTGTGCTTCCGCGCATAGTTTCTTCCGTTACGGGGGCGAACCTCGAGACGGCGTCCGCCACTCCCAGAGGGGACGAAAGCGTGGTGCACCTTGCCGCCCGTCCCGTGTTCGAAGTGGCATACGGAGTGGCGGAAAAGAAGCGCGAAGGCGAGAGGGTGTCGGGGGACTCGCGAAGCGTGGTGTGCCCGTCTCGCAGGCGAAGACTGTTCGCAATATCCGACGGAATGGGGAGCGGCGACGGCGCGGCGGAAGCCAGCGCGGGAGCAATATCCATGGTGGAAAACTTCTACCGTGCGGGCTTTGACAACGCCGTGATACTTTCGCTTGTCAACAAACTGCTTTGCCTCACGTCCGACGACAATTTCTCTTCGATAGACATCTGTGTTATAGATACTGTGTCGGGCGGACTGGACATAATCAAAATGGGCGCGGTGTCCACATTCGTGTGTCGCCGCGACAGCGTGGAAATAATATCCTGCGAGGCTCCTCCCGCGGGCGTGCTGGACCGCGCCCGCCCGCTGACCGCGCTGCGTCAACTGTACGACGGGGATATGGTGGTGATGATGTCCGACGGAGTTTACGACGCCCTCGACGAGCAGGGAGTGGTAAACGTGACGGAAGAGACCGCGACGTCCAATCCGCAGGTGCTCGCGGACAGATTGCTGGAGCGTGCGCTCGCGGCGGGAGCGCGTGACGATTGCACGGTTATGGTAATGCGGCTTTTCGCGTTGTGAGCGGCTGCGGCAGGCGAAACGAAAACGTTACCCGACTTATAAACTACGGAAATGCAATTTTACATAATGAAAAACGCGCAATAAAGCGCGTTTTCGGTGGATTTGCGTTTGAATTCAATCAGCCTTTTTTGACGGGATAGCGTCTGTTGTAGGCGCGGATATTCGCAAACGTCTTGCGGTTCTTGCGGTATATTCTTTCGTAAACCGTGGAGTAGAGGGTCATATATTGCTCGTGGTTTTTCATATTCGGTTGGTACACTTTTCCCTCTCCGACCATATTTTCGATTGCCGCTTCGGGAGTTTTGTAGACGCCCAGCCCCATATAGGTCAGCATAGCGCAACCGAGGGCGCTGTTTTCGTACGTCTGCGTTTTCTTGACGGGCAGACCGAGTATGTCCGCGAGTATCGAGCAAACGCGGTCGGACGTGGAGCCGCCTCCTGAAATCATCACCGTGTCGAGTTTCACTCCCGCGCGGGCACATATGCTGGTTAGTCCTTCGTAAAGCCCGAAACCGATACCCTCTATTATTGCGCGGTAGATGTGCGCGCGAGTGTGGACGTCGGAAAATCCGATTATTGTACCCTTCGCGCAGGGCTGTTTGATTTTGGGAGACCAGTAGGGCTGAAGCACGAGACCTTCGCACCCGAGAGGCGCCCGGTCGAGCAGTTCGTCGAGGAGCGTTTCGGGGGCGCACCCGAGTTCTTTTGCCCGCGTCACTTCCTTTTCGCCGAACTGTTCCTTGAACCAGGTCACCATCCAGCAACCGCGGAAGATTTCCACTTCGGGGTTGAAAGTGCCTTTGATGACGGCGGGGTAGGCGGGCATAAATTGCTCGGGCTCGACGTAACGGCGTGTGGTAATCTGCACCGTGGCCGTGGTGCCCATACTTATCGACGCCTTTCCGTTGTCGAGCGTACCTGTGCCGAAAGTCTCGCAACCTTTGTCCGACCCGCAGGCTATGACGGGCAATCCCTCTCTGAGTCCCGTTTCGGCGGCGGCTTCCGCGCTTATTCTGCCGATGACGGAAGTGGAGTCCACTATGTCAATCATCTTGGACACGTCGCAGTCGAACAGAAAGCGGTTGACCGTTTTCTTGGATTGCCAGCACTGTTTCTTATAGTCGAAGGGAAGATGTCCTATCTGGGAGGCCACGCTGTCGGCGAGTACGCCCGTGAACTTGAAATTTATGTAGCCGGAAAGTTGAATTATCTTGTGGGTCTTTTCCCAAACTTCCGGTTCGTTTTCGTGCACCCAGTTTATCTTCGTGGCACGGCGGATATTGCAGTACGGCTCGTACATTCCCGCCAGTTTGAGTTCGGCTTTGTAGGGCAGGGGAACGGCGTCCTCAACCCGCGAACATTCGCGCTCGTCCAGCCAGACTATGAACGGACGCAGAATGTTGTTATCCTTGTCTATGAAAGTGATGGTGTCTCGGATTGTCGTCACGCCGACGGCGACGATACGCTCGAAGCCGAGAGGATACTCCTCTTTGAGCATTCCGATTGCCTTGACAAGGCTGTCCCAATAGACCTCGGGATTCTGCTCCGCCCAGCCGCTGTTGCGGGAAAAGTAGGGGTTGAAGGGCACTTTTGCCTTGCATATTTCCATACCCCTGTCGTTGTAGATGATTGTGCGGACGCTCTGCGTGCCGAAATCGACGGCAAGCACGTAATCGTTGCTCATAATTTCTCCCTTGTCACCGTGAGGCGACAAAAAAAATATACCATTGCGGGTGTTTGCTGTCAACAGCGAAGGTTTATAATTGAACCAATAAAGTTAATACCCTTGCAATGTGCGGCGATTCTTGATTTAGTCCGAGGTTTAGTTTATAATCTTTACAATGATTAAAGGATAAGCGGGCGCGCTCGGGTATGGGAACACACGACGGTCACCGCAACAGAATGCGGGAGAAAATCGAGAAGAACGGTATTGCCGCTTTCGGCGACCACGAGGTTTTGGAGTACATTCTTTTCCATTTCGTTCCTATGCGCAACACCAACGAGATAGCGCACGCGCTGATAGACACTTTCGGCAGTTTTTCCGCCGTGCTCAACGCGGACGCGGAGCGGCTCGCCGAAGTGCCGGGAATGACACGCAACGCGGCGATTTTCCTCAGCGTTCTGCCCGATGTGTTCAGGCGTTACGCCGCCGACACCGAAAAGCGGGGCAACCGTCTGGGCGGCAGGGGAGCCGTGCGCGATTATATGATGAAGCAGATGTTCGGCTTGCCCGCCGAAAGGCTGTGCGCCGTCGCTCTCGACGCCCGCGAAAGGCCGGTCCGTTTCGAATGTATCGAGGACGGGGAGGGCGATATGGTGGCGGTGTCCGTCCGTAAAATCGTGGACTTTGCTCTGCGCACGAAGGCGAGTTATCTCGTCATCGCGCACAATCATCCCAGCGGCAACGTCCGTCCCTCGCAGGACGACGTGGACATCACCCGCAGGCTGGAGTTTGTGCTGGACAGCATAAACGTGGTCCTGCTCGACCACTACGTTTTCACCGACGACAAATGTTTCTCTTTCGAGGAACACGAACTTATGAACTGACTACGGAGGAATTATGTCCGATACTGTAAGAACGAGATTTGCCCCGTCCCCCACGGGATTTATGCACATCGGCAATCTCCGCACAGGGCTTTACGCCTATCTTTTCGCACGCCATAACGGCGGGAAATTCATACTGCGCATCGAGGATACCGACCGCGAGCGCACGGTAGAGGGAGCCGTCGGAATGATTTACCGCACGCTGAAAGCGGCGGGCATAGAATATGACGAAGGTCCCGACCGCGACGGCGGCGTGGGTCCCTATGTCCAGAGCGAGAGGGCGGACATCTACAAAAAGTACGCCGAGGAACTCGTGGAGCGCGGCGGCGCGTATTATTGCTTCTGCACCAAAGAGAGGCTGGAGACCATAATCGGCGAGAACGGCACGCACACCTACGACCGCAAGTGCAGGAACATTCCCCTCGAGGAAGCCAAAG
>USGA01000082.1 GCA_900554085.1 uncultured Clostridia bacterium
CCTGCTGCGCACGCTGATATGCTTTGCGGTTTCTATGGCGGCGGCGTTGCTGTTTGCCGTCGCAGGCGCATTGTGGAAACCCGTCTATAAGACGATAGCCCCGATAATAGGCTTTTTGCGCGCTGCGCCGACCGTAGCGGTAATACTGGTGCTGTATGCTTTTCTCGCCAACCGCACGCTGGCGGTGGTTGTGGGATTTCTGGTTGCCTTCCCTCTGATGTTCGCCGCCTTTTACGGTGCGCTCACGGGGGTTGACCCCGATTTAATCGAAATGCTGAGGATTTACAAGGTCGGCAGACGGGATGTCGTGTGCAGTCTGTATGTTCCCGCCGCGACGGATTGCCTGTTCAAAAACGGCGGAGCCACGCTTTCGCTCACGCTCAAAGTAGTGGTGGCGGCGGAAATCCTGACGTCGGTGTCCGACAGTATCGGAATGGGAATAAAGGTGGCGAATTCCACCTTCGAGATAGCATATCTCCTTGGCTGGACGCTGGTGGCCATTGCATTTTCGCTCGCGCTCGAAGGCGCGTTCGCGATAGGCCGCAGACTGTGGGAGGCAAGACGGTGAACGAGATTCGTGACATAGCGGTGAAAGGGCTGGAAGTCGCTTACGGCGACAGGGTTGTGTTCGCAGGGTTCGACGCCGTGTTCGACGGGGGCAAAGTTTCCGTAATTCTCGGTGGTTCGGGAGTGGGGAAGACCACGCTGCTGAATGCGGTTGCGGGGCTCGTTCCTTACGGCGGCAAAATAGACGGAGCCGACTGCGACGTCTCGTATATTTTTCAGAAAGACAGGTTGATACCACATTTCAGTGTGTATAAAAACCTTGATTTGGTGCTCAAGCGCAAAATCTCCGACAAAAACGAACGTCGGAGACTCATAGACGCGATGCTGGAGAAACTGGAAATATCGGACGAGCGGGACAAACTTCCCCGTCAACTTTCGGGGGGGCAGGCACAGCGTGTCGCGCTTGCCCGTGCCTTCCTTTATCCGTCCGAAATTCTGCTTATGGACGAGCCTTTCCGTGCGCTCGACCACGCTCTCAAACTGCGCCTTGCCGAGCAATTCCGACTGCTCGAGAAAGAGTCGCCGCGCACGGTGATTTTCGTCACTCACGATATAGAGGAATGTCTGCTGTTCGCCGACCGTTATTTTGTGCTGGCGGGCGCCCCCGCGAATGTCGTGCTGACGGGCGAAATCGCTATTCCGCAGGAAGACAGAAAGGCGGGCGGAGAAGAGACGGGGGCGGCACGCGCCGCTCTTTACGCCGCTCTTTCCGACAAAGACCGCGAAGTGTCGCTTTGCGGGGCGGGCTAAATCGCTTGACAGCGCGGGGGCGGCTTTATATAATAAAGAAACTTTATGTCATATGCGCGTGAATCTCCTGCGCGTGTGGGCGTAAAAATACGCTAACAGGAGTCAGAAATGAAAGAGGGCATCCATCCGGATTATCACACCGTGACGGTGCAATGCGCGTGCGGACACACTTTCCAGACCGGTACGACCAAGAAGACCGACGTTCTCAAGGTCGAAATCTGCTCGAAGTGCCATCCCTACTTCACCGGCAAACAGAAACTCGTTGACACCGGCGGCCGCGTTGACAAGTTCAAGAAGAGATACAACCTCGACTGACACGGATACAGACTGCCGCTGTGCAGTCTGTTTTCTTACGCGCGCGAGCGCGTTTGCGCCGAGGGGCGCGTATGCGGGAAAAAGACGACGACAAACTGAAAGGAACGGAGCAGGTTTCCGTTGCCGAAGAGGAGGCCTCCCCGTGCGTTGCGGGTAACGCGACGACGGAGGAGCGCTTTTCCGCGCAGTCGGACGCTTCCCGAACACGGAGCGAAAACGTCGGAGTTCCCGAAGGTGGCGCATCCGCCGATGAGCAGAGCGAGTGCAATTCGGGCGGAAAGCACGGCGTTGTCCGTCGCACTTCCGTAGGCGGGCAGGCGGTGCTCGAAGGCGTAATGATGAAGAGCGCCACGACGGTTGCCACGGCGGTGCGCACCGAGACGGGCGCAATAACCGTGGAATCCAGACGCCTCAAACCTCTCTCCGAAAAAAGCGTCTTTTTCAGATTGCCTTTCGTGCGGGGAGTGGTGAATCTGGTTTCCCAACTTGCTCTGGGCACCGGTATTCTTATGCGTTCGGCGGAGGTATACGGCGATTTCGTCGAGCCCTCGGCGGCGAGCGCCAAAGCCGCGAAGAAACGCAAGACGGACCCGATGAAGGCGGTGACCGCGGTGTCGCTGCTGCTCGGGCTTGCTCTGGCAATAGGGCTGTTCGTTTTTCTGCCGAATTTCCTTGCGGGGCTCATTTTCGAGATACCGGGTGCGCATTATCACCCCGCGCTTTACAGCCTTACGGAAGCCGCGATAATGTTGGTTATCTTCGTGGCTTACGTGCTTTCGATAACTTTGATGAAAGATATCCGACGGGTTTTTATGTATCACGGGGCGGAGCACAAGGTCATCAACTGTTACGAGCGCGGGCTTGACCTCACGGTGGAAAACGCAAGGGAGTGTCCCAAGGCGCACAGCCGTTGCGGCACGACGTTTATGTTCATAGTCATCGTGGTGAGCATATTCGTCTTCGCCCTGGTCAACTGGTTGCTTGACGAAATAGGTTGGGTGACGGAGTCCAGCGTGCTGAACGCGCTTATCAAACTGGGCGTGAAACTGCTGTTCCTGCCCGTGGTCGCAGGCATAGCCTACGAGGCGCTCAAATTGCTCGCCAAGTCCGATTGCCTGCTGTTCAGGATACTCCGTGCGCCGGGAATGTTGCTCCAGAAACTCACCGTGAAAAATCCCACCGACGATATGCTCGAGGTGAGTATCAAAGCGTTCACCACGGTGCTGGCTATGGACGCCGACCCCTCGATTCCCGAAACGTCTTTTGTGGTGGAAGTGCCCGTGGACACGGCTCGCAAAAAAATAAAGGAAACGGCAAAGTCGGCGGACGAGAGCGACATCGACTGGATACTCGTCGAAGTCACGGGCAAAAAGCGCGGCGAACTGTCCGCAGTGAAAGTGCTGACCAATGAACAGTTCTTCGCCGCCAAGGCGATTGCCGAAAAAATGAAAGACGGCGCGCCGTTGCAGTACGCGCTCGGATACGCCGAATTCTACGGGCTGCGTTTTTCCGTTGCGCCTTCCGTGCTTATACCCCGTCCCGAGACGGAAGAACTCGCCGAGAAGGTCATAGAGGAAGTGCGCGCGCGCGGCGGCTGCAGGGTGCTGGACCTGTGCACGGGCAGCGGAGCGATTGCGGTTGCGCAAGCGTCACCGCCACGGACATTTCTCCCGCCGCGGCCGAGACGGCAAATGCAAACGCCGTGAACAACGGGGTTAAGGTCAGGGTGCTGACGGGCGATATGTTCGGAGCGTTGGCGGGCGAAAAATTCGACGTCATAGTATCCAACCCGCCTTACGTCACCCGTGCCGAACTCGCCTCGCTCGACGAGAAGGTGGCGAAGTTCGAGCCGCGTCTCGCCCTGGACGGGGGAGAGGACGGACTCGATTTTTACCGGATAATTGCCGCTTCCGCGGCGGATTACCTTGCGGAGGACGGCGCGGTTTTCCTCGAGGTGGGCGTAGGACAGGCGGCCGCGGTGGTCGGAATGTTCGAGGGCTGGGATACCGCGGTTTACAAGGATACCGAAGGAGTGGAGCGCATAGTTGCGGCGCGCGCAAGGAGCGTACCGCGGCGCGCCGAAAAGGAGTAAGATGAAACTGAGCGAAGGTTTATCCGCCAGACTTGATAAGATAAAGTGCCGTTACGCCGAACTCGGCGAACTTCTGGCGCGCCCGGAAATCATATCGGACCAGAATCTTTTCAAGACCTACTCCAAGGAACATTCCGAAATCGAACCCGTCACGGAGACCTACGACAAATACCTTGCCGACAAGCGCGAATACGAAGATTGTTCGGCTATGCTCGGAGAGGAAAAAGACTCCGAAATGCGGGAAATGCTCAAAGAGGAACTGGAGACCCTGAAGGATACCCTCGAAAATGACGTCGAGGAAATCCGCATTGCGCTTCTTCCGCGCGACCCCAACGAGGACAACAACGTCATTATGGAAATCCGAGCGGGGGCGGGCGGCGACGAAGCCGCGCTGTTCGGCACGGAACTTATGAAGATGTACCGCCATTATGCCGACCGCAACCGCTGGAAGGTGGAAGACATCAATATGAATTTCACCGAACTCGGCGGCGCAAAGGAACTTGTGTTTATGGTGACGGGCAAGGGCGCGTGGGGCAAACTCAAGTTCGAGAGCGGAGTTCACCGCGTGCAACGCGTTCCCGAGACGGAATCGCAGGGGAGAATTCACACGTCCACGGTGACGGTGGCAGTGCTCCCCGAGGCGGAGGACGTCGAGGTGAACATCAACGAGAACGACCTTAAAATCGACACCTACCGCAGCGGCGGCGCGGGCGGTCAGCACGTCAACAAGACGGAGTCCGCAATCCGCATAACTCATCTGCCCACCGGTATAGTGGTGGAGTGTCAGGACGAACGCAGTCAGATAAAGAACCGCGAAAAGGCAATGAAGGTGCTGAGAAGCCGTCTTTACGATTTCTACCGCTCGCAGGCGGACAAGGAATACGCCGAGACCCGTCGCGCTCAGGTGGGCACGGGCGACCGCAGCGAGCGCATACGCAC
>USGA01000083.1 GCA_900554085.1 uncultured Clostridia bacterium
GAAAAAGAAATTCGTTTCTATTTGCATAATAGTGCTGGTACTTGTACTGGCACTATTTGTGCTTTCCGCCTGCAATCCGCAGAGTGCCGAATACGACACCGAACTGCTTTCCAACGGCGGTTTCGAGACCACCACTTCCACGGAAAGCAGTTTTGTGTTCGACGGCTGGAAAGTGAGCGACAGTTGGAACGATTCCAGTTCCGACTATCAGCGCGTCGAGGCGTCAGGCAACGACCCCGAGACTGCGGGAAGTTATTACCTTTCCATTTCCAACACCGCCGCAAGTTACGCGTGGCTGTATCAGTCCGTCGAAGTGGAGCGCAGGCAGATTTACAAAGTCAGCGTCGACATCAAGGTTTCGGGCACTCTGTCTACCGATACGGGACGCGGAGCGTACGTCACTTTCCTCGAAAACGTTGACTACATCTTCTCCGAGGTCAAAAAATCCGCTGGCGACAACGGCAAGAACGGTTGGGAAACCCACACGTTCTACGTCCGTCCCCTCAACACCGACTATCTCACCATAGCGCTTTGCCTCGGCAAGGAAGGGGAGTCCTGCAAAGGCACGGTGTATTTCGACAACGCTTCTATGACGAAAGTGCAGTCCGCCCCCGATGGTGTGACCGTCACCGACTTCAGGAAATCCACCGTTGCGCGCTACAACAGCGATGCGGCCGGTATCGCGTTCGTGACCGTACTCAGCATTCTCACCGTCGCGCTCTTTGTCGCCGCATTCGTCGCCGTGCGCAAACTTTACGCACGTTCCGACGCATTCGTCAACTTCGACGGCACCACAACAGTCGGCGGTGCGGCAGAGCCCGCTCAGAACGGAAAGAACAAGCGCAAGAAATCGGCAAAGGCAACGCCTGCAAAGGTCGCCGCTCCCGTCTGGAAGAACTGCGTATTCGTCGCCGCGATGATTATGCTCGGCGCGTTCCTCGTCCGTCTTATTCTGTTGCTCACCACTTACGGTTTCGGCGGCGAAACGACGCTTATGGCGGACCTTGCGAGACACCTCGCCAAGAACGGGGTCGGCAACGTGTACGCCGACGCCGCAAACGGCGTGCTGTCCAACGGAAACATTGCCACGATGTCTCCCGGCACGGTTTACATTCTCGCGATAGTCGGTCTTATAGGTGGTTCGCTTGACAACGTCGGACTTTCCATACTTCTCCGTATGGTCGGCGTGCTTGCCGATATGGCGACCGTTGCGATGATATACTTCTACGGCAGAAAGTACGCAGGAGACAAACTCGCGGTGGTGTACGCCTCGCTTTACGCTTTGCTCCCGGTAGTCTTCGTGATGAGCGGTATGGCAAACACTTTCGAGGCTGTTCTCGTCGCGCTTATGGTCGGCGCAATGATTTCCCTCGTCGAAAAGAAATACATTGCGACTTATGTCATAATGGCGTTTGCGGCGGTGCTCGATATTCGCGCCCTCGCGCTTGCGCCCATTGCCGTGACCTATATGGGGTATATGTACTACCGTGACGACGACAATCTCCGCGCTTTCGGCAAGAACCGCGCGATTATCGTCTTCGGACTCATCGGCGCATTCGTGCTGGCATATCTGCTCACTCTGCCCGTCGCAATCAATCATCTCGGCGAAAACGCTTTCTACGGCTTCGAGATGATTGCCAATCAGATGCTCAACAACTCCATTTTCGTGGACAACGCGTTCGGCTTCTACGGTATGGTCACCCTCAATCAGAAAGGGTTCAACCAGGCGGCAGCGATTCTCAATCTCCTGTTTATTCTGGTGCTTGCGATTTTCGTCTGCTCGCTGTATTTCAAGAAACGCAACCGTCACGAAGTGTTGTTGCTTGCTTCCTATATGCTGGCAATGGTCGCGACATTCACGCTCAAAATCAACTACACCTATCTCTTCCTCTCCATTGCGCTCGGAATTATGTACGCAATGGTCGCGGGCGAAAAGAGAGTGTACGGAGTTATGGGCGGATACGCTTTGCTCTCGATGCTGTGCGTCGGTCTGCTTGTGAGGAACGCCGGTTTTGCGACGTCTTCCACGGGATTCTTCGTCAACTTCGAGACCACGGGCGCCGACTTCATAGTGTTCAGCGTGTTTACCGTGTTGCTCACCGCGTACTACACCTACGTCGTGTACAACATCACGAATTCCGGCAACGTAGTGGACATCAAACCTTTGTCCCGTCCTCTCGGACAGGCTATAGGCTCCTCCGTGCGCGGAGTGTTCGACACATTCAAGCGCAAGAGTTCGTGAGGCTCGGCGGAAAGACGCAATCGCCGCGAACGGTTTGCAAACCTGAATAGTGCTAAGGCGGACTTCGGTCCGCCTTTGTTTTTTGACGGAAAAAGAAGAACGGAATTATGCTTCGAAAAGCGGTGCGGAAGCACCGAGCGGAGAAATCGGTTCGCCGCTTTCACATTGCAGAAAACCGCCTTTCGGGCGGTTAGATTGCGGAAAAAGGGCTTTGATTGCAACGTGAATTGCAAGTGTGGAAAGATGTCCGCCGCTCACTTGATACGGATATATCCGAAATAAGAAAGCAGCGGTTTGTTTGCGTTGAGTCTGGAAAGAGCGTAGGCGCGCAGGGCATTGTCTCCGACGTACTCGCTGCGCGGCGTGCCGTAGCCGAACAGACGTCGTGCGTTCATATCGGTGTCGGGGAAAGCCCCCAACAGGGTGAAACGTTTTGCAAACTTAACGATGTTGCTTTGTTCGCCGATTACGTCGGCAAGCGCGGGATTGAGCACCCAACTGCAGATTGTGAACGACGTATAACGGTAGTTCGGGAAAAAGCGGGCGAAAAACGCTGTGGCGCGCGCAAAGGAAACGTCGCAGGCCTCGGACGAAAGCGGTTCGCCCTGTTGTATGTGCAAATTGAGAATTCTGCCGAACATAAGTGGCAGGACGCGGAGGAAGTTTGCTACGTTGCCGAAAGGAGGCGCGACAAAACGGCTCAGTTCGTACTGCAGTCTGCCTATTTTGAATAGTCTGAGGCGGACGTGTCTGGAAAGCCACCCGATGTTGTCGAGCCCGACAACGCCGTAGCGCGCGCGGTCGTTGCCGCTCCACACCGTTATGTCGGAGAATGTGTCGGTGAAGATGTCTTCGGGTATTCCGCGCCTGCGGTATTCTTCACGGGCAAGCAAAGCGGCTTTGAGAGTGACCGCAAGTTTGAAAGCGGGGGAGCGCCTTGTCAGCGCGCGCAAGTGCCCGCGGCGCATTTTTTCGGCGAAAGCGTCGGTTGCGGCGGGGTATTTTTCAGCCTCGCCGAGCGCACAGGCGGTTTCCTCCGCAGGCAAATTTATTTCGCGACAAAGTGTTTCCAGTTTGTTCATACTTTCAATCTGATGTTGTTCCGCGGTTACGATGATTACGTGGAAATTATAGCCGCCCCCGCATACACTGTCAATGCACGGCGGCTGCGGCGTAAACGGAAGCCGAATTTCGCCCGCCTCAACCTCACGCTTTTGCCGATTGCGGCTTAATTTGTCGAAGCGGTATTTGCCCTTTCAAATGTTTGCTTTTTGTTTTTGCCTATGCTATATTGTGCGCGACGGATAAATCCGCAACACAGATTATTCAGGAGGCATAAAATGAAAAAGACTCTCAAAGGCAAAGAATACGACACCATCGAAATGAGCGTTGTCAAAAAAGTTACCAGCGGCAGTTTCGGCGACCCCGCAGGTTATGAGGAAACTCTTTACGTCGCGGAAGACGGCACCTACTTCCTTTACACCAACGGCGGCGAGGCTTCTCCTTACAAGGAGGAAAAACTCGTTTCTATGACCAAGGCAAAGGTCGACGCCTGGAAGAAAGCCAACGCGTAATCTTTTCCACCGACATAAAGAAAGCCCGCAAATGCGGGCTTTTTTATTGGGCTCGTTTTCGGCGTTCCGTTACGCCTGCGCGGCGATTTCAGATGAGAGAGACCGAGGGGGCCGCCGCGCCGAGACGGTCGGCGTATCTTTCCTCGACTATCGGCGCGATGTCCTCGAAAATGATGTTGTCGGCGACTTGCGCGGCAAGGTCGAGTTTCTCGGGAGAGTTGACGGTCCAGACGAGGACAGGCATTTTTTCACGCACTCTTTCGAGATATTTGTTGTCCGCCGCCGAACGAATGTCATACGCGGTGAAGTGGGGGCGGGAAAGGCGGTTTACCCACAGTTTTCCCATAAAATCCATAACGTGCGCGCGGTCCTTGCCGTGCCAATCCTGCCACGTGCAGAGTTGCCCGCAGGGACGGTCTGAGTGACGGCGGCAGTAGCGCACGGCGCCGTAGTTGAACGATTGCAGGGCAATGTTTCCGTCGTAGTCCGCAATGCGTTTGCACACCGCCTCGGCAATGGAATTGTCGTAGGGATTGAGTCCTTTAATTTCGCAGAGAATCCCGGTCTTGCCTTTGACCAGAGAAAGAAATTCGTCGAAAGCGGGAATGGTGTACTGAGAATCCGCAAGGCGGAGTTTCTTGAGTTCGTCGAGAGTGAAGTCGCGCACTTTGCCTTCGACGCCGCACACGCGTTTCAGGGTGTCGTCGTGGAAAACGACGAGGGCGCCGTCACGGGTGAGGTGGACGTCGATTTCTATGTTGAAGCCGTGCTTTATCGCCGCTTCGAAAGCGGGCA
>USGA01000084.1 GCA_900554085.1 uncultured Clostridia bacterium
CTTAAGGCGGGCGCGGCTTCCGTATCCGTGTTGACCGCCGCCGTCACCAAGCCCGCACCGGCCGTCGAGAAAGGCGACGGCACCACAGCCGAAGTTTGCGACGACGTAATCTGACGGGCGGGCGGCTCCGCTGCCGATGTCACAAACGGATTGCCAATCTGCAGAGAATGTTATATTATATCGGAATGAAAGACGTGCGCCCGCTGGCGCGGCGCGCGCAGTGAGGACGTAATGGCAAGTATCTTCAACGAAAACGAAAGAAAGGTGCGCAAACTTCGCAAACTCGCCTTGAAGGTGGACGAACTTGCGGACAAATACGCGGCAATGACCGACGAGGCGCTCACCGCCGTCACCCCCGAACTCAAGGGAAGGCTGGAAAGAGGCGAAACGCTCGACGATATTCTCCCCGACGCTTATGCGGCAGTACGCGAGGCGGCGTGGCGCGTGTTGGGTATGAGACCCTTCTTCGTGCAGATTATGGGTGCGATTGCGCTTCATCAGGGGCGCATTGCCGAGATGGGAACGGGCGAAGGCAAGACCCTCGTCGCGACGTTGCCCGCATATCTGAACGCATTGACGGGCAAAGGCGTTCACATCGTCACCGTCAACGATTACCTCGCGGAACGCGACGCGGCGTGGATGGGCAAGGTCTACCGCTTTATGGGGCTTTCCGTCGGCGTCATCAAGCAGGGCGGTATGCCCGACAAGAAGCGCGAGGCGTACTCCAGCGACATCACTTACTGCACCAACAACGAACTCGGTTTCGATTTTCTCCGCGACAATATGGTGGTGAGAAAGGAGCAGAAAGTGCAGCGCCAACTCAACTTCGCCATAATCGACGAGGTGGACTCCATTCTCATCGACGAGGCCCGCACCCCGCTCATTATTTCGGGCAGGGGCGAAAAGTCGGGTGACATCTACAAGCAGGCGAACGCTTTCGCCCGCACCGTCAGGGAGAAAAAGGGCGAGGACGCCGTTGGCGATTTCGTAATCGAGGAAAAAGAAAAGTCCATAATGCTCACTGACGAGGGTATCGCCAAGGCCGAAAGGTATTTCCACATAAACAACCTTACGGACATCGAGAACACCGCGTTGTATCACCATATCAGACAGGCGCTCAAGGCGCACTATATGATGAAACGCGACCGCGATTACATCGTGTCCGACGGCGAGGTGCTCATCGTCGACGAGTTCACGGGGCGCGTTATGATAGGCAGGCGCTACAACGAAGGGCTGCATCAGGCAATCGAAGCAAAGGAAGGCGTCGCAATCCGCAGCGAGGACAGAACTCTTGCCACAATCACTTTCCAGAATTTCTTCAGAATGTATTCCAAACTCTCCGGTATGACGGGTACCGCCAAGACCGAAGAGGAGGAGTTCAAGGGAATCTATGCGCTCGACGTTGTCACGATTCCGCCGAACAAACCTTCCAGGAGGCGCGACGAACACGACCGAATTTATACCAAGAACGTCGGCAAACTGGACGCAATCATAGCCGATATCAAGGAGTGTCACGAGAAAGGACAGCCCGTGCTCGTGGGCACGGTCAGCGTCGAAAAGTCGGAACAGTTGGCGGACAGGCTGAAGAGAAGCGGCGTTCGCGCCAATGTCCTCAACGCAAAGCACCATAAAGAGGAAGCCGCAATCATCGCTCAGGCGGGCAGATTCGGCGCCGTCACAATCGCGACCAATATGGCGGGGCGCGGTACGGATATTATGCTGGGCGGCAATCCCGACTATATGGCACGCGAAAAAATGGAAACGGGCGTCAGGGCGGCGGACGGCAAGTTCAAACAGTACGCCCCCGAAGTAATCGAAATGGCGACCTCTCCGCACCGTTACGACAACGAAGAGGTGGAGGAGGCAAAGGCCGAATACGAGAAACTCTACGCCGCTTTCAAACAGCAATGCGACGAGGACAAGGAGAAAGTCCTCGAGGCGGGCGGTCTGCGCGTAATAGGCACGGAAAGGCACGAAAGCCGCAGAATAGACAACCAGTTGCGCGGTCGAAGCGGCCGTCAGGGCGACCCCGGCAGCACCGTTTTCTACGTGTCTATGGAGGACGACGTGGCGAGGATTTTCGGCGGAGACAGAATGAAGGCGATTGCCGAAGCAATGCATTTCCCCGACGACGAAGCCATCTCCAACAAAGTCATAAGCAAGAGCATAGAGCGCGCGCAGAAAAACGTCGAGTCGCGTCATTATTCCATAAGAAAGCAGGTGCTCAGTTACGACGACGTAATTAACGTGCAGCGCGAACTCATCTACAAAGAGCGCGGTAAAGTGCTCGACGGGCTGGACGTCCACGAGCAGATACTCGCAATGATAGATTCCCTTGCCGAAGAGGTCATCGGTTATTACGCCGATTACAAAGAGGACTACAACGAATGGGATTACGAGGCGTTCAACAACGCGCTCGAACAGCGTATGGGAGTGGTGCAGTACGACGAGGCGGGAGAGAAAATCCCCGTTATGACGCCCGAGTTCTGCGCCTGCTACGACGTCTACAAACTCAAGGACAAGGTGCTTGAAATCGCCGTTGCCAATTACGAGAAGAAAATAGCCGCCTGCAAGGAAGAGGGACTGGATTTCGGCGAAATCGAAAGAATGATTCTTCTCAAGACGGTGGACGCCAAATGGATAGAGCACGTCGACGCAATGGACGCTCTCCGTCGCGGCATAGGTCTGCGCGGGTACGGTCAGCGCGACCCCATTATTTCCTACCGCGAAGAGGGCAGACAGATGTTCGAGGATATGGTGGAGCGCATTCATTCCGAGACGGCAAGTTTGTTGCTCAGAGTCAATCTGAGGAAGAAGGAGCCCGCGGAGGAGGGCAAAACCCGTCGTCCCGCCGCGCCCGTAATTTCCACGGTGGTGCACGACCAGCCCAAAGTCGGCAGGAACGACCCGTGCCCCTGCGGTAGCGGAAGAAAGTACAAAAACTGTTGCGGGAGAAACGCATAATGCTGGATTACGCGGAAAAAAGAAATCAGATAAAATCGCTGAAATCGGAGTTGACGCGCGCTTATGAGGGGATAAACCCCGCGAAACTGCGCGCGCGCATTTCCGAACTGGAGGAGATACAAAACGGCGAAGGCTTCTGGAGCGACGTCGAAAACGCGCAGAAAGTCTCCAAGGAAATAAGTATGGCACAGGGTAAACTGGGCAAGTTCGAAAAACTGCTAGGCGACCTTGACGACCTGCTCGAGACCGTGGACATCGTCGAACTGGAAAACAACGAGGAAGAGGACGAAAACCTCGTAAAGCAGATTTCCGTCTGCGCCGAGGCCGTGGAGAAACTCACTCTTTCCACTTTGTTGTCGGGCAAGTACGACGCGCTCAACGCCATTTTGACGCTGCACGCGGGCGCGGGCGGCACGGAAGCTCAGGACTGGTGCGAAATGCTGTACAGAATGTATACGCGTTACGTCGAGCGGTCGGGGTGGAAGTGCACCGAACTCGATTGCCTGGCGGGTGACGACGCCGGACTCAAGAGTGTGACTTTCCGAGTCGAGGGCGACAACGCTTACGGTTACCTCAAAGCCGAAAAGGGCGTGCACAGACTGGTGCGTATTTCGCCTTTCGACAGCCAGGCGCGCAGGCATACGTCTTTCGCCTCTCTCGAAGTGATGCCCGAAATCATAGACACCGCGGAAATCGAAATCCGTCC
Source organism: uncultured Clostridia bacterium (assembly GCA_900554085.1). GTDB lineage: Bacteria > Bacillota > Clostridia > Christensenellales > CAG-917 > Limadaptatus. The sequence continues at coordinate 3,671 of USGA01000084.1, forward strand.
CGAGGACCTCAAGGTGGATACCTACCGCAGCAGCGGCGCGGGCGGTCAGCACGTCAACAAAACGGAGTCCGCAATCCGTATCACCCACCTTCCCACGGGGATAATAGTCGCTTGCCAGAACGAGCGCAGCCAGATACAGAACCGCGAAGTGGCTATGCAGATGCTCCGAAGCAAACTCATCGAGCGCCGTGAGCGCGAGCGTGAGGAAGAGGCGGCGGCAATCTCCGGCAAACTCAAAAAGATAGAGTGGGGAAGTCAGATACGCAGTTACGTTTTCTGCCCGTACACTATGGTCAAGGACCACCGCACGGGGTACGAGACGGGCAACGTGCAGGCGGTTATGGACGGAGACCTCGACGGTTTTATTGACGAATATCTGAAAATGAGTTCCAGCGCGGAATAAAATCCGTTCGGTTAGATAGCGGAAAAATGAGAATTTTGGCGATAGAATCCAGTTGCGACGAAACCGCCGCCGCCGTGGTCGAAAACGGCAGGCGGGTTTTGTCGAACGCCGTTGCTTCTCAGATTGAAATACACCGCAGATTCGGCGGCGTGGTGCCCGAAATAGCCAGCCGCAATCACACCCTTGCGATTGAAGGGGTTGTAAAGAGGGCGCTTGAGGAGGCGGGGTGCACTCCCGACGACATCGACTCGATTGCCGTGACTTACGGGGCGGGTCTCCTCGGCGCGTTGCTGGTCGGCGTCAATTTCGCGAAAGGGCTGGCGTACGCGTGGGGCAAGCCCCTTTACGCCGTGTCCCATATCCGAGGGCACATTGCCGCCAATTACATCGACAGCGACCTCGAGCCGCCGTATATATGTCTGCTCGCCAGCGGAGGACATACCGCGGTGCTGGAAGTGCGGGATTATCTCGACCTCCGCAGCCTCGGACAGTCCCGTGACGACGCGGCGGG
>USGA01000085.1 GCA_900554085.1 uncultured Clostridia bacterium
ACCGTCCTGATTCCTCTGCTCATCGCCTTGCTCGTCGTCATTTACGTCAAAGTCGGTGCGCCTGTATTTCAAGGAAGTTTTTCCCTGGTCAAACCGCTGCACTATTCGGGTCTCGACGTTCTTCTGGGCGGAATCGTCATCGCGCGAGAGGGAAAAAAACTCAACGGAAAACAGATTGTCGGCGTCGCTGTTTTGTGTGCGCTTGCAATCGGAGTTATGCTGTTTATTCTCCAAAATATAGTTTTATCCGACGATTTGCGCTCTTCAATGCCTGTTCTTGCCGTTGCCGAAAAAGTCGGTTTGAAAAGCGCGGCGGGGATTTTAATCGTGATAGCGATATTCACAACCCTTATTTCCTCGCTCGACGTGCTGGTGGATTACGTGCGTCAGGCGTTTGCTCTCTATGCCGAACGTCACCCTGCGACGACGGCGGCCAAGCCCTCGCCGATGCTCCGTTTCGCACGGTTCTATACCCTGCCCGCAAACCGCCGACTCGCAGTGTTTCTGCCTTTGCCCGTACTGTACGCCGTCAGCCTTTTCGGCTTCGACCTGATAGTCGACTCGCTCTACCCTTTCGTCGGTCTGTGCGGTATGGCAATGACGGCGGGCACCGCGCTGAAACTCGTTCGTCTCGCCGCCCGCAAATTCTCAAAAAGCAAGCCCGAAAAAAAAGCACCCTCTGCGGGGTGCCGAAATACTTTCGCGTTTGCCGCACCGTCGGCGGCGCGAGCGGAATTCAGTGATGATGATGACCGCAACCGCAGTCGCAACCGTCGTCTTCTTCGTCGTCGTGCGAACAATCGCATTCGTTGCAGTCGCACTCGTCCTCGTCGTCGGTCTCGGGATTGAGGATATCCTCGAAAGGCGAACGGCGGGATTCCGTCTCGGGCTCGTCCAGTCCTTTGAGATAACGGTAAAACGGGTCGTCGGAATAGTCCTTGTCGTCATTGAAATATCCGCCGAGTTCCTCCACCGCATTGCGCACTTCCATATATTCGTTGTAGTCCAGTTCGTATTCCTGCGCAAAGGATTTCAGAACGTCGATTGCCCTTTCGTCGCCGTAACTGCCGAGCAGCCTTGCGAACAGCGCGACGTCCTCGCCCTTGTAAAGATAACTGACAAGCCCCATATATATCGCGGGGTTTCCCTTGTATTCGGACAGGATTTCTATCAGCATTTTGCCGGTCTCGCCCTCTGCGACGTAAAACCTTTTCAGCATTTCGTCGACCACGGGTTCGCAGTCTTCGAGCAGATATTCGTATGCCTCGAGCCTTTCGGAATAGTCCTTGCTTTCGTCGGTGAGTACGTCGAGTTGCCGCAGCATTTCCTTTTCAGTCTTCATTGTCGTCTTCTCCGTCTCCGCCCGTTTTCGGTTCGTCTCCGAAAAATATAGCGCGGTATTTGTAGAACGTGCGCGGCGAAAGTTCGTAGCGCTCCATTGCGTCCTCGTCGGGGTCCGGGTCGTCGTGGTACACTTCGGAGAGCAGAACTCCTATCATCGTTTCCTCGCTGCGCAGTCTGGAAATGCGTTTGCCGTTTTTGACGTGCCATACGGGCTCGCCCTGCGGACTTGCCGACACGAGGTTCTCGACTATGGCGCACAGCCTTTCGAGATAATAGGACGGGTCTTCGTCGGTGAAAACTATGTCGCACGCCGCGTGATACACCGCGCTCTTCAGTTTTCCGGGCAGCACACCGAAACAGGACGGCAGGCGGAAATCGACTATTTTGAACCTGCCCTGCGTGACCACGTCGAATTGCACGCTGAGACCGTTACCCACGAGATAATCGATGAGAATCATCATCTGGTCGAAGGAGAGGTCGACGCCGATAAGCCTGTCGCGGAAGAGTTTTTCCACGGCCTTGCTTCTGATGTCGGCAATCTTCATAAGAACGTGGCACCCTATGAAATCGGGAGCGTGGTCAATGACCCATCTCAGATAACGGTTGAATTCCGCGTCGTAGGAAAGCGCCCGCTGCAATCCCGCCAGGTCGCCCGACAGCGCGGTGGCGGTTATGCTCTGCATAATCTCCACGCGGTATTCGGGAGGCACGTCGTATCCGTAAGGCACTTTCTCGGGGTCTTTGGCGTAAAGTTTGAGGTAGTAATATGCCGTGCCGAACTCTCCGAAAACGTTGTCCACCCGCGTCATAGCGCGTATCGCTTCCTTTTTCTGCCCGAGATTGTAGAGGGCTTCGGAGCGGTACATCTCGCAGATATGCCACAGCATAGGGTGTTTGACGAGTCTTTCGGTAATCCTGAGTATATCGGCGTCGCGCTGTCTCTCGACCAACAGATGCAACATCTTGAGCGTGACGGAATCGGGCACGTTGTCCGAAAACATTATTTCGTCGAGAATTTTGTCGGCGTCGGCTTCCCTGCCCTGAAAACAGTATGCGGCGGCAAGCGTGACCTTGTTTTCGGCGTCCGGGGAAGTTCTCTCTATTTCCTCGCAGATTGCCACGACCTTGTCAAGGTCGCCTTTTGCGAAATAGCAGACCGTGCGCATACGCTGCCCCATAGTGAAATAGGGCTCGGGCGCGTCGCCCATCGCGTCAATGCACTCCAGCGCGTCGTTGAAACGTTCTTCCGCGAAAGCCTCTCCCGCCTGACGGAGCATTTCCTTGCTGAATTCCACGGCGGACTTGTCAGCGATTTTGAACTTTTCCTTTTCGGGGACACCCGCGCCCGTCGCGGGAAAACCCTCTTCCTCGCCGAGATAGCGCAGATAGTAAGAAGCGACGTCCTCTTCTCCCGCCGCGGCGGCGTTGAGACACAACTGCCACAGCGCGACGTTTTCCTCCTCTTCCGAGGTGGCGCGGGACATCGCTTTGTAAAGACAGGCGTTGGAGGCGTAGAGTTCGTTCATTTTGGCATACGCTATGCCTAACTCGGCGTAACTCTCGCTGCTGTCCGTAAGCGAACAGGCGGTGCGGAAATAGCCAATGGCCTTTTCGTATTCCTCTTTTCCGAGAGCCGCGATGCCGAGTTCGAGATAATCGTCTTCTCCGAGTTTGAACTCAATGCGCTTCGCCATTATTTTTTCTTCTTTTTCTTTTTCGGGTTCCGATAGGGTGCGGGCGCAGCCTTTTTCTTGGGTGCGGGCGCGGGAGCCGCGCCTTGCTCGGTCGCGGACTCGCGGGAAACTATTGCCGTCGCTTTTGCGGACTTACCCGCCGCTTTTGCCGCCCTGCCCTGCGCCACGGTTTTTTTCTTGTCGAAATACGCCTTGTACGCCTTGCACTTGGTCATTCCGCGGTCGGCGACGCCCACCCAGGCAAGTGCCCAGAATATGAATCCGATGAGGAACATCACCACCACCACGATAATGGACACCACCTGCGACACAAGCAGCAGAAGCAGGGGCGCCACCGAAACGACGGAAGCGGCGATGACGTAAACGGGATTGTTGAATATGATGACAAGGGCGTTCTTGAACGCGTCCCCGAACGACAGTTCGTAGGTGGTGAACAGCGACATCATCACCATAGGCACCATAAGAAGAGGCGCGCCGAATATGAACGTGAGAATGACCGCGGCTAGGCTGCCCGCCATATTGCCGCCCACCGCCTGCACGGAAAGTTGGTACAGAAGCGAGGTGCCCATAGCCGTGGCAATGAGAATTCCGACGGTGCCCGCCACGAGGAACTTCCACCAATACTTGGCAAAGCCCATAAAGAAAGTGGCTGTAGTGCGTTTGTAAACGTCCTGATAATAACTGCGTTTCGCGCAGTAGAAAAGCCCCGAGAGGAACGGAGTTGCGATTATGCCCGCCCCCGCAAGCATAAGGAGAAGGGGCTCGTACACTTCCCAGTACAGACGCGCCGTCTGCTCGGCTATGCTGTCGACCTCACCGGTGGGATTGAAGCCCACGCCGAGCCCGCCCGTGAAAACGAAGCCGCTGCCTATCACGTAACTCTCGAAGAACGGCTCCGCCACGAGAAGCACCAACACGAAAACGAGCGCCGCCAGCAAGAACCAAAGCGAAGCCCTGATGAGGGTCTTGTATTCGCCGCGGCAGACTGCCGCCGCCTTTTTGACGAATCCCTCGGGATATTCTTTCCTGATGGTCGCCTCGGCCATACCCGCGACGACGATTTTTTTCTTCTCCTCGGGTTCGGCGACCACGGGAGCGTCCACAAAAAGAGACCCCAGCAAAAACTTGGGTTCCTTTACGCGCTGCCTGCCGCCTGCCTGTGTCTGATTTGCCATCGTTTTCTCCTGCCGAAACCTTCGGCCGCTTATTCCGTTACATTCTACACTAACACGCAATAAATATCAAATCAATAAAATGAATTGAGAAAAAATTGCGCGGACGGACGGAATGTGCGCTCGAAATTCCCTTTATGTTATTGACATTTTGCCCTTATGTCAATATACTTCCAATAATAAGGGATAAGGGGCAAGGAGGTAAGATGAAAAAGTTCAACATCGCCGTAGTCGGCGCCACCGGTATGGTGGGCAACAAATTCCTCGAAGTTCTCACAGAGCGCAATCTGCCCGTGGAAAACTATTATCTTTTCGCTTCGGCGAGAAGCGCGGGCAAACAGATAGACTTTATGGGCAAACCC
>USGA01000086.1 GCA_900554085.1 uncultured Clostridia bacterium
TTCTTTCCTTGCGCACGAATTTGCGGTGCGCAATTTCTCGGACTGCCGCTACCTCAACAGGCAGGAAGATATGGGGATAGAGGGCTTGAGAAAATCGAAGTTGAGTTACTATCCGACACTTCTGCTTGACAAATACGTGCTTAAACCCGCCGTTGTGGTGTCTGAGTGCTATACCGCACGCACGGGCAGAATGGGCACGGTCTTTTCGAAAGAGGTGGAAAAGCAGGTGCTTCCCGCGGAAAAATACGACATCAGACGCCTTGACGACGACCGCTTCGACGAAGTGTATTCGTTCCTCGAGCGGGAGCGAGACGGGCTTAACAACAAACTGTTTTTCCTCAATTACACGGAAGACGAACTCCACGGCGTCCTCAGGGGCGGCGGAATGTACGGAGCGTTTGTGGGCGAGGAACTTATAGCAACCTGCGCTTACGACACCGACGTTGTCTACGCGGAAAAACTCGCCGGCATATGCGGTGCGGCAGGAGAAAAATATTACGAGTTCAGCGGGATTATGACCGCGGCGCGTTATCGCGGACTCGGGGTGTCGCGGAGGTTGTGCGCGTATGTGCTCGAAAAGGCGCGGGAAGCGCTTTCTCCCGCCACTCTTTGCGCGGTGGTGCAGTTCGACAACGTGCCGTCGCTCACCAATCTTATGAAACTGGGCTTTTCGCGCCGCGTGACCGAGAATTGCGGCGACTATACGTTCACATATATGACGCGTAAAATATGAAACGGTTTCCGCGCGTCGGCGCGGCTTTCCGTTGACTAATACGCGCGCCTGTAATATAATTTCCCTCGTACGAGGTTATTATGATAAGACTTTTCAAAGAACAGATGTGCTGGGACGGGAAAACTCTCGTCGAACGCGACGCTTTCAAGGGCGGTTCTTCCGCCGACAAAACCATTGCACACGGTATTCTCGCCGCGCACAACACCTCGGGAGACCTTTCCTCGCTGAGATTGCGTTTCGACGCTATGGCTTCGCACGACATAACGTACGTCGGCATAATTCAGTCGGCGCGTGCGAGCGGGCTGGATAAATTTCCCCTGCCTTACGTCCTCACCAACTGCCACAACAGCCTTTGCGCCGTCGGCGGTACGATAAACGAGGACGACCACGTTTTCGGGCTGTCCGCCGCAAAGAAATACGGCGGCATATACGTGCCCGCCAACCTCGCGGTCATTCACAGTTTTATGCGTGAAATGTTCGCCGCTCCCGGCAAGATGATACTCGGCTCCGACAGCCATACCCGTTACGGCGCGCTCGGCACTATGGCGGTGGGCGAAGGCGGTCCCGAACTTGTCAAGCAACTTCTCCGCCGTACATACGACATCGGTTATCCCCGCGTGATTGCCGTCGAACTCGTCGGCAAAGTCCGTCGCGGAGTCGGTCCTCAGGACGTCGCGCTTGCACTCATCGGCGCGACTTTCGGGAACAGTTTCGTCAAGAACGCCGTCCTCGAATTCGTGGGCGAGGGGATAACCTCTCTTCCCGTGGAGTTCAGGAACGGAATCGACGTTATGACCACCGAGAGCGCCTGTCTTTCCTCCGTCTGGACGACGGACGAAAAGGTGCGCGAATACCTTTCGCTCTACGGACGCGGCGACGAATACAGGAAAATTGCGCCCGAGGCGGGCGCGTTGTACGACGCTGCGGTCAGAATAGACCTCGACAAGGTGGAGCCTATGATAGCCTTGCCTTTCCACCCCTCCAACGTTTACAAACTCGCGGACGTGATTGCCAATCCCCACGACGTTCTCGCACAGGCCGAAAAAGAAGGGTGCGAACTGCTCGGACTTCCGGCGGGCGCCTTCCGTCTCACCGACAAAATCAAGGACGGGAAAGTGCAGGTTTCGCAGGGCGTCATCGCGGGTTGCGCGGGCGGCACCTATGACAACATCGTGACCGCCGCAAACATTCTGCGCGGAAGAAGCACGGGCGCGGGTGCGTTTAACCTTACGGTGTATCCCGGGTCTCAACCCGCAAATCTCGCGCTTGTGAAGTGCGGAGCGGCGGCGTCCCTTATGGAGAGCGGCGCGGTGCTCAAACCTTGTTTCTGCGGGCCTTGTTTCGGCGCGGGCGACGTGCCTTGCAACAACGGCTTCTCCGTGCGTCATACCACCCGCAATTTCGAGCGCAGGGAAGGCTCCAAGCCCTCGGAAGGGCAGATTGCTTCCGTCGCCCTTATGGACGCGCGTTCCATTGCGGCCACCGCTGCGGCGGGCGGCGTGCTGACGTCTGCGCTCGGGGCGGATTACGACGAGACAATCCCTGCCTTCGTCTACGACGAAAAGCCTTACGCCTCCCGCGTTTACAACGGCTGGGGCAAGGCGGACTCTTCGGCGGAACTCGTCTACGGGCCCAACATCACCGATATTCCCGCGATTGAGCCTCTGAAAGAAAACCTCGCGCTGAAAATCTGTTCCGTCATCAACGACCCCGTGACCACCACGGACGAACTCATTCCCTCCGGCGAGACCTCCTCGTACCGCAGCAATCCTCTGCGTCTTGCGGATTTCGCACTCTCCAGAAAAGACCCCGCTTACGTCGGACGCTCCAAGGCTGTGCGCGACGGCGACAACGCTGACGTGTACGCGGCGATTGAAAAGAGCGGCATAAAAGGGGAGTTTACGGTGGGAAGCGCGGTGTTTGCGGTCAAGCCCGGCGACGGCAGCGCCCGCGAACAGGCGGCAAGTTGTCAGCGTTTCCTCGGCGGCGCGGCTAACATTGCGCGTGAATACGCCACCAAGCGTTACCGCAGCAACCTTATCAACTGGGGTATGTTGCCCTTGCTCGATGCGGGCGACGAGTTCGCCGTCGGCGACGTGGTGCTGGTGAAGGGCGCGCGCGCTCTCGTCGAAAGCGGCGCAAAGACTTTCCCCGCCGTACTCGTCAGAGACGGAGCCTCCCGCGACATCACCCTTACTATGGACGCGCTCACCGACACCGAGAAGCAAATCGTTGCGGACGGGTGCCTTATCAATTACTACAAACGCGGCTGAGCCGTCGGAGAGATAAAATGCCGATTACGGATTTTTTGGTGCACAATGCGGACAACTTCGGCGACGAAGTGTGTCTTGTCGAGATAAATCCCGAACTGAAGGAGAAACACGCGCTGACGTGGAAGGATTATTCCCTCGTCGAGGTCACGCCTTACGAGGAGCACCGCCGCGAGATGACGTGGAAGCAGTTTGACGAAAGAGCGAACAGGTTTGCAAACCTGTTGATTTCCAAAGGCGTGCAGCGCGGCGAGAAAGTGGGTATTCTGCTTATGAACTGCCTGGAGTGGCTGCCGATATATTTCGGCATACTCAAGGCGGGCGCAATCGCAGTGCCGCTCAACTACCGCTACACCGCGGACGAAATCAAATATTGCCTCGACCTCGCCGACGTGTCCGTGCTGGTGTTCGGCAAGGAGTTCATCGGCAGGGTGGAAACGGTGTTCGGCGAACTCGACAAAGTGCGCGCAATGCTTTTCGTGGGCGAGGATTGCCCGACTTTCGCGGACAGTTACGAACTGCTGACGGAGCAGGCTTCCCCCGCGCGTCCCGATATCGTGTTCGGCAACGAGGATTACGCCGCGATTTATTTTTCCAGCGGCACCACAGGTTTTCCGAAAGCCATTCTGCACCGCCACAAGGCGCTTATGCGTGCGGCGATAACGGAGCAGAAACACCATTCCCAACAACGCGACGACGTTTTCCTCTGCATACCTCCGCTTTATCACACGGGCGCGAAAATGCATTGGTTCGGGTCGTTGGTCAGCGGCAGCAAAGCCGTTCTCCTGAAAGGCGTTTCCCCCCGCTGGATACTGGGCGCGGCGTCCGACGAAAAGGCGAGCATAGTGTGGCTGCTCGTGCCGTGGGCGCAGGACATTCTCGACGCTATAGACAACGGCGAAATCAATCTCGCCGATTACGACCTTTCGGCGTGGCGGCTTATGCACATCGGCGCACAGCCCGTTCCGCCGAGCCTCATTCAGAGGTGGAAAAAGGTTTTCCCCGCTCATCAGTACGACACGAATTACGGTCTCAGCGAGAGCATAGGTCCCGGTTGCGTGCACCTCGGCGTGGAGAACATTCGCAAGGTGGGCGCGATAGGCGTGGCCGGTTACGGCTGGCAGACCAAGATTACCGACGAACGTCACCGCGACGTTCACCGCGGTGAAGTGGGCGAACTTGCGGTCAAAGGCGACGGCGTTATGGTATGTTATTACAAGGACGAGAAAGCCACTGCCGATGTCCTGGAGGACGGCTGGCTTTACACGGGCGATATGGCGCGCGAGGACGAAGAGGGTTTCATCTATCTAGTCGACAGAAAGAAAGACGTCATCATCACGGGAGGGGAGAATCTCTATCCCGTGCAGATAGAGGACTTCATTCGCTCGTGCATAGCGGTGCGCGACGTGGCGGTGATAGGTCTTCCCGACGCGCGTCTGGGAGAAATCGCGGCGGCGATAGTGGAACTCAAGCCCGAGTACTCCGACTGGACGGAGGGCAGACTTGCTGAATTCTGCAACGCGCTTCCCCGATACAAACGTCCCCGCAAAATCATTTTCGACAAAGT
>USGA01000087.1 GCA_900554085.1 uncultured Clostridia bacterium
CTCCACCGTGTTGAAAGTAACCGTCGCGCCGTCGGCAGACAAGCCGTCCACTTCGGGGAGCAGTTGCGGGGCGTTTGCCTCGCCGGTCTTGACCGCCATATAGTAAACCAGCGTTATGCTGCCCTCGGCAACGGGAGTGCTGCCGACAACGGTCGTCTCGCCCGTTTCAGGGTCTTCCTGGGTTATATCCTCTTGGGAGTAAACGATGCTGATGTCCGTGAGAGTGAAGAAATCGTTGTTCTTTATCTCGTCTATGAAATCGTGCACGACCTCGGGGTGCGCCCTGAAAGAGGTCGAGCAATCGGCGTGGGCGATGTAATACCCCACCTGATACCCCTCGTACTCCGCCGTGAGGCGTTCCTCGTTTATTTTCCAGCCGCGGGTGCTGTATTCGGAAAGTCCGACCTGCTCCTGGGTTATGATTCCCTCGTCGACAAGTCCCGCGCCCGCCGAATCGAGCATAGCAACGACCATACGCTCGATTGCGATTATTCCTATTTTATCGGGCAAAGTCGCCGTCGACGCCAGTTCCTCTTTGGTCGTGTAATAGTAATCGAGCAGTTTGTCGTACTCGGCGTCGAGAGAATTGATGTTTATCGCGGCGATTTTTGCGAGCAAGTCGTTGAGTTCCTGCTGTTTGGTGTTTATCTGGGTCTCCAGTTTTTCTGCCTCTTCGTTTGCGGGCATAACGCCGTAGAGGTACATCATACCCACAAAGAGTATGACCGCGAGAACGCCTAGCAATATCTTGTCTCTGGTTGTGAATGTCATTGCAGCGCCTCCCAGTTCACACTGAATTTGAGCGTGAAATCAATCTTCTCGCCTTCCGCCGAAGGTGCGGTGGGCAGACCCGAATAATTGCTTTCGACGTCCACGAAATACAGTTTGTTCTTCTCGACAAGGGCGTCGAGGGCGGGGCGTGCCGCTATCTTGTTGCCCGCCAGATAATCGACGAAATCCCACGCCGCTACGTAATCCTCGACTCTGCATTCGAGATTTATGATGCTGCCGGAGATAACGAGTTGCGCTATTTCCACATCGAACACCGCGTCGGCAATATCGTCGCCGTCGTAATCGGCGTCCACGCCGTCCTGCTCGGTATCCGTCAGCATAAGCACGTCGACAAGCGTCTTGCTCATCTTCGCGCCGGTGAGCGCGTACTGCTGAGGAGACAACTCGGAGATTATCTCTGTTATGCTCTTCTCGTACAGGGCTTTCAGTTCGTTGTATTCCTTCTGTTTCTGAGCGAGGATTGCGGACTGACCCAGTTTTCCGTTGATGTCGTCAAGCAAGGACTGGTTTTTCTCCACCGTCATTTTTGCGTCGACGAAAAGGAAGGTCATAAGTCCGATTATGAGCACCACGCCGACGATAAGAATGAGCATCATATTAGACGAACTCTTCTTTTTTGTCGCCTGCGTGAGGCTGTAAAGCAGGTTGATGTCTCTGCGCAGCATATTAACCCTCCCTGATAAGTCCGCCTATCGTGCAGAAAAACTCGTTGTAATCCTCGTCGGACACGCTGTCGATGTTGGCGGGAGTGGTGACAGCCTGCACGTTGACGCCGAGTTTTTCGGAGACGGGTTTGCGGAGCAATTCGAATTTCTCCGCCGTACCTGCCACGACTACGCTCTTGCACTCGAAGTCGGGGTAAAGTTTCCTGAACTGTTCGAGAGCGCTCCTCAGCGTGTTGCCTATGTCGTTGACGAAATAGGTTCGCTCGCTCTTGAATCTCATCGATTCGAGGGATATCACGCTCTTGGACATACAATATTTGAAAGCGCCGTCGATGACGAGGCTTATCATAACCACGCTGTCGCGCAACTCGGCAAACACATAACTGTCGGGCAGCGAAGCCGCGGTGTAACGCAGCATTTTCGCCGTGCAGTTCTGCCCTACGTCTATGGACTGCAACTTGAACATAAGGTTCTTGCACAGTTTCTGAATGTCGGCAAGGATAACGTTGTCGACATAGGTCACCATAATGCGCGTCTGTTTCTGCCCGTCGACTTTCTTTTCCAGTTCGATATAGTCCACGGTGTTGCCGCTTGCCAGTTTTTCGTCGCTGAAAATCTCGTTCTTTATGAGCGGAATGGTCTTTTTGCGGCTGAGGGTCGGCACCAGCATTTCCCTGAAAGGAATGTTGATGTTGTCGAGCACGACGCGGATTTTCTTGTTCTTGAAATCCTCTCCGAGGTCACGGAGACCGTTTGTCACCACGGCTTCGAGTTTCTCGTAACCTTTTTCGTCGGGGGTGTCGAGATAGTCGCTGGGCATAGCGACGGAATAGAGGCTGTTCACGACAATCTTGCGCCGCGTGAACGCCCCTTCGAGAATCTTGACCGTATCCCCGCTTATGTGCAGTATGTACATAACTCCTCCTTGTCAGCCTATGGACTGGTACAGCGTGAGCATCGGCATCATAACCGCAATGAGCACGAAACCGATGACGACAGCCATAATCATAAGCATAACGGGCGATATGAGCGAAATAAGACGTTTGAGCGCGCCCTGCGCCTCTTCCTCGAAGTAGCGCGCGGTCTGTATGAGAATGTCGTCGAGAGTGCCGGACTGCTCGCCGACGAAAATCATTGTCATAAGCATAGCGTCGAACGACGTGACAATCGAGAACGCCTCGGCAATGGAACTGCCCTTTCTTATCGAAATGACGGCTTCCCTCACCTGCATTTCGATGAATCTGTTGTTGAGGATTTCACCGCTCATAGATATGGCGTCCAGGAGCGGTATACCCGTAGCGTACAGCGTGGAAAGAGAGCGAGCGAAAGTCGCCGTATAGAGCATTTTGCGCAGTTTGCCGATTACGGGAATACGTGTGGCGAACTTCCCCGTGAAAACCGCCACGGCGGGTATGCGCCTGATAATCGGAATGCACACCACGAGCGCAAATATGATTATCAGCACCACGAACCACTGATTTACGACGAAATCCTTCAGCCCGAGCAGAATCTGAGTGGGCAACGGCATAGCGGTGCCCTCGGGAATCATATCCGCCATTCTGGGCAACACGACCACCGACATAAGTACGACGACGAGCGCGCATATCACGAGAAGTATAATCGGATAACTCATCGCGCTCTTTATCTGGTTGCGCTGTTTGTGCTCCTTTTCGAAGTAATCCGCAAGGGTGAGCAGCGATTCGTCGATTTTGCCGTTGAGTTCGCCCGACTTGACCATACTCACGTACAGCGACGGGAAAGTGTTGTCGAGATTCTGCATAGCGGAAGCCAGCGATTCGCCCTTCTGGATTTCCTCGAACAAACGCGCTTCGACCACTTTGAGATTCTTTTTGTTCTTCTCGGTTCTTTCGTAAAGCATCTTCAGGCTGAGACTGAGGTCGAGACCCGAAGACAACATAGAGGACAACTGACGGCTGAACGCTATGAGTTCGCCTATTTTGAGAGGTTTGCTTTTGACCTGCTTGGCTTTGTTTACCACGCGGTACTCGAAACACCGCATACCCTGCTCGCGCAGAAGGTCGCGGAAATTCTTGTCGTCGGACGCGACAATGGTACCCTTTACAAACTTCCCTAGGGAGTCATAAGCCTTGTAACTGTATTTTTGCAAAACCTCCCCCTCCTCGGACACCACAATTGTACCACGCGGGTTTCGGTTTGGCAATGTGCACCTTGATAAAACGGCGCGAGTTTTAACATTTCGGTTTTTTTCGCCGAATGACAGTCGAGTTATCAATGCAAACGTGCGGATAATTTTTTCAAAATCGCACTGTTTTGAAGCCGTCATTGACAAAAAGCAAAATTTATTCTATTGTAAATTTAACCGTGTAAACGGTCCAATCTTCCGTTCAAGTGTGGAATTTATGGCAGACAAAAACAAAAAATCCGAAAAGAAAAAGTCAAAGAATCTCGAAATCGCATACGGTCTCCGCGACCCCGCAATCGCCAGCACCGTGAGAGTCATTCTCATAATCCTGGTTGCGGTTGCTTTTGCGATAAGCATCGTCACGGTGTTTTTCGCCGCGACAGCCAACGCACACGGAGGATTTTTCTATAACGGCGGCAAGTACACCGTAGAACTCACCAACCCGCAGACGGGATTGGTTCAGAAAGAAGGCGCGGTAATAAAGGAGACCTCGACTTTCAAGGCAGGCGACGTTGTCGGTTACGTTTTCCTCGACTCCGACGCCACCCCCGCCGTATGTCTGAAAACAATCGAGACCGTCAGCGGCAAAGACGTGAAATTCGTCGGCGACGGCAATCTGTACAGCACCGACAGCCTTTTGGGCGTTTACGAGAAATCCTTGGATTCCTCTTTCATACTCGCAATCATCGACGACCCCGTAATGATGGTCCTCTTCACCGTCATATTTATGGTGCTGTCGGTCATCGCGGCGCTCGTTTATTTCCTCGTTTCGCCGCGCGGCGCGAAGAAATACGAGAAAAAGGACGAGAAAACGGAAATCGCCGCTCCCGTCATCGCCGCAATTTCTTCCGACAAC
>USGA01000088.1 GCA_900554085.1 uncultured Clostridia bacterium
TTTTTACTGGTACAATCCTTTCTGCCGCAGATTCAATCCCGCAGGGGACGCCTCGGGAGCGCGGCGCAGTTTCGTATCGCTTAAATCTATGACCCTAAACAACGACAAGCAGAAAGTCAACGACGCCGAGGGCAATCCCATCGAAATCGGTGTGGTCGTGATATGGCGTATCAAGGACACGGCAAAGGCCGTGTTCAACGTCGACAATTACGTCAACTTCATTTCCATTCAGAGCGACGCGGCGATAAGGAACATTGCGAGGCAATATCCTTACGACATAAGCGACGACGGCGACGAAAAGTCTCTTCGCGGCAGCGCCCAGGAAATTGCGCAGGTGCTACGCGACGAATTGCAGGCCCGCGTGGAGACCGCTGGTATCGAAGTGGTGGAAGCGCGCATAGCGCACCTTGCTTACGCCCAGGAAATCGCGGCGGCAATGCTTCAGCGGCAACAGGCGAAAGCAATCGTGGACGCCAGAACGACGATAGTAGAAGGTGCGGTGGGAATGGTTGAACTCGCGCTCGAAAAACTGAGTGAAACGGGTATGGTGGAACTCGACGACGAGCGCAAGGCGCAGATGGTCTCCAATCTTATGGTGGTGCTTTGCGCCAACAAGGACGCACAACCCGTCGTCAACAGCAGCAGTCTGTACTGATATATGGAAAAGAAACAGATGATTCTCAGGATTTCTCCCGCCCTGTGGGAGGAACTCAACAAAATGGCGGAAGAGGAATACCGTTCGCTGAATTCCGAAATAGAGTATATCCTCACAAAGGCTGTGCGAAACCGCAAGACGAAACTTCGCGTGGTTGCCGAGGAACTCGTGGATGCGCTTTCCTTTGCCGAGACAAGCGGTCGTGCTTCGGAGAGTGCGGACTGAGCGCGCGACGGGCGCATTGCCGATTGCACAAGCGGCGCGTTTACCGTATAATCTGCTTGAACCCGAAACAGGGAATCTGGCAGGTGTGCGAGGTTGATATGAAAAAGAAAATAACGGTTGCGCTTTGTCTTGCGGTTGTCGTTGCGGTGGCTGTAGCCGCGCTTTGCGCGTGCGGTTATACTTATAACCGAAACAAACACGCGTTGATTTATTTGCCGGAGACGTTGCCTGCCGGCGTGGAAAAGATAGAAATCCAGCCGCTTTCGCAGGACGTCAAAATAGTGGCGAATCAGGACGGAAGGGATTATATCGCGCGCGGCGAGGAATTCAGAGTGGTGGTTTATCTGCTGCAAAATTACGATATAGGCACCCTGAACGTTGCGGTCTGCGACGAGGAATATCAATGGAAACTCTGGCTGGACGACCCTTTCGGAAAGCGTTATGCCGTATCGGGGTTGACCGTGCCAAAGTCGGGCGACATAACGGTGGAAATCACGGGTGAACCCGTGCGCATCGACGTTTGACAACCTGCATTCGGCGGTTCTTTTGTTGTAAAACCGACGTCCCGAGGGCGTCGGTTTGTATTTTTGTGAAGAATACGTATTGTGCGTCGTGC
Organism: uncultured Clostridia bacterium; assembly: GCA_900554085.1. Classification (GTDB taxonomy): domain Bacteria; phylum Bacillota; class Clostridia; order Christensenellales; family CAG-917; genus Limadaptatus. Next base: position 1,497 of record USGA01000088.1, read on the forward strand.
GCAATTCAAAAGGACGCCGATTGATATTTTTCAAAAGCACACGGTTAGATACAGGGTTTTAGCGCTCTTCCTTGTGGCGATTTGCGGAACGGCAACCGACTTCAAGAAGTTTTGCAAGGACAAAATATTGCAAAAATTGCATTGAAAACGAGCGGCAAAAGTCAATTTTTCAAATTGACACACTTAATTCGGTGATAATAAAATTATACTCAGTTAAATATTTTTCCGCGCCCGTTCGGGCGTGGGCGCGTAACTGACGGGGAAATTATGATTGAAAGACTTTTGCTGTATCCTGCTCATATTGCCGAACTCGCAAAGATGCGCGGCAGAATTTACGATGTCGTCGCTCCGCTGGACGCGGTGAGGTTGCCTTCCGCCGAGCCCGTGCCTTTCGAAGAAGCCCAAACTGCCGAAATGCAAAAAACCCGCAAAGGCGAGGTGTGGGGCGGACTGTACGACTGTTGTTGGTTCCGTTTCCGCGGCCGCGTGCCCGAGAGTGCCGCAGGAAAGCACGTGGTGCTTATCCTCAACACAAACGGAGAAGGGTTGGCGCGCGATATGACCAAGGGCGGAAAGCCTATGCAGGGGCTTACTCACGTTATGTCGAGCATAGACGTGGTGCAGAGCGTGCACGGCAAGAGAGTGGTTGAGTTTCTTTCTTCCGCAGAGGGCGGCGAAACCGTCGACGTTATGGTGGACGCGGGCAACAACGACGTTTACCGTGTGCACCGCGCCAGACTGGGCAAGGCGGTGATTGCCGTACGCAACGACGCGGTTTTCGAATATTATTACGATTTTCTCGTGCTTTTCCAACTGTTGCTTACCTACGGCAAAAACGAGAATCTCGACGACGCGGGGGCGGTGGAGATAAACAAAATCCTAACGCGTGCCGCAAGACTGCGTCACAAGGACCTTGCCGCCGCCACGGCAATGCTGAGAGACAGGCTCAACAAACCCAATGTCAAACCCGTCACGGAATATACTGCGGTCGGGCACGCGCACCTCGACCTTGCGTGGCTGTGGCCCTTGCGCGAGACCAAGCGTAAAGCGGCGCGCACTTTTGCCACGGCGCTCGAAAACATCTCGCTTTATCCCGAGTACGTTTTCGGAGCGTCTCAGGCTCAACAGTTCGAGTGGATGGAGCAGGAACAGCCCGAAATTTTCGAGGGTATAAGAAAAGCCGTCGCGGACGGTCGTATCGAGATTCAGGGCGGTATGTGGACGGAAAGCGACTGTAACCTGCCTTGCGGCGAATCACTTATCAGACAATTCGCCTACGGCGACGAATATTTCGGAGACAGATTCGGCGTGCACACGGATATGGTGTGGCTGCCCGACGTGTTCGGTTTCCCCGCCTCTTTGCCGCAGATTATGAAAAAATGCGGCAAGGAATATTTTATGACCATAAAACTCAGTTGGAACGAGCACAACAAGTTCCCCTACAAGACATTCCGCTGGCAGGGTATCGACGGCACAGAAATCGTGTCGCATATGCCCCCGCAGGGCGACTACAATTCCTCGGGTTGCCCGCTTGCGGTTGTCAAGTCGGACAACAGGTTCGACCAATCCAAGGATTTCGACACCGCGTTGATTGCGTATGGCGTGGGCGACGGCGGCGGCGGTCCCGGAGAAGGTCATCTCGAATGTGTGACCCGCGAAAAGGACATAAAGGGGCTGAGCAAGGTCAAACTCGGCGCCGCGCGAGACTTTTTCGTTGCGCTGTCCGCTTCGCGAGACAGTATGCCCGTTCACAAGGGCGAACTGTATCTCGAAAAACATCAGGGCACTTACACTTCGCAGGGCAGAAACAAACGTTACAACCGACTTCTGGAGCGCGCGCTGCACAATTACGAGTGGCTTGCCGCCGCGGCGCTCGTGCGCGGTATTCCGTACGACAAGGAAACGCTCGACCGCGTATGGAAAGAAGTGTTGCTTTATCAGTTCCACGACGTGATTCCCGGTTCGTCCATAGGCAGAGTGTACAAGGAAACCACGGAAGGATACGAGAGAATGTTGGCCGCTCTCCGCCGGGCGTCCGACAAACTTCTCGTCGCGCTCGGCGCGGAGAAAGGCAAAGCGCTGTTCAACGGCGCGCCCGTGCCCGTGGATTCTTTCGTCAAAAACGGCGGCAAATGGTATCGCGCAAAGGCAGACGGATATTCCGTCGTAAAGGCGGAGGAAGCGGGGAAATGCGACGGACTCAGCGCGGGAGAGAGAACAGTTTCAAACGGTCTGCTCACCGTGAAAGTCGGGCGTGACGGCGTTATCCGTTCCCTTACCGACGCCGAGGGCAGGGAATATGCGGGCGAGTATCTAAACCGTCTCACCGTCTACAGCGACCCGCGTATGCATTACAACGCCTGGGATATCAGCATAAATTATCCGCGTATGCCCAAGAAAAACCTTCGAGCCCGCTCGGTCAGGTCGTACGTCGACGGTTGTGCCGCCGTCATCGAAATCGAATACACGGGCGACAAGTACGCGATAACGCAGAAACTTTCCCTCGTCAAGGGAGAGAATATGTTGCGCGTGGACACCTCGGCGGATTGGCACGAACGGCACAGAATGCTCCGTGCGGACTTCCGTCCCGCAGTCTGGAACGACGAGGTGGAGTGCGATATCCAGTTCGGCAACATACGTCGTTCGACGGGCAACGAAAGCAAAATCGACAAAGCGCAGTTCGAGATATGCGCTCACAAGTACGTCGCGCTCGAGAAGGACGGCGCGGGATTTGCGCTTCTCAACGATTGCAAGTACGGTCACAGGGTCAAGGACGGCAAAATCAGCCTCAATCTGCTGCGCTCGCCGAAGTATCCCGACCCTCAGTGCGATATGGGCAAACATACTTTTTCGTACGCGGTTTATCCCTACCGCGGCACTGCGGAAAGCGCGGGAGTGGTGGGGAAAGCGTATCTGCTGAATAATCCGCCGACGGTGGGCGAC
>USGA01000089.1 GCA_900554085.1 uncultured Clostridia bacterium
GTTCGGCGGCAATTTCGCGCAGTTTCTCGCTGTGAGCGTCGTCGAAAGAGGACTTGTCGTCTTCATCGGTCGCTTCCGACGTCGAATCGGCGTCGTCTTCGTTGATTTCGTCCTCGAAGAAAGGCAGGTCGTCCTCGTCCGTTTCCTCGGGTTCCTCGGCTTTTTCCACGGATTCTTCCTCGTCGTATGCGCCGACTGCGACTGCGACCGGTTCGGGAACGGGCTCGATTTCGACGGGTTCGTCCGCTTTGGCAACGGATGCGGCGTCGGAAGAGGGCACCACCCATTCGGCATCTTCCACGACGAGTTTTTCGCTGTTGTTCGATTTTTCGGTGTATTCGCTCCGTGCGTCGAGTTCTCGGAATATGTCCGAAAGGCTCATTGTCGCCTGAGACATCAAGGCCTCTTCGCGTTCGCGCGCCACACGTTCCTCTTCCGCTTTGCGTTCGAGTTCGGCGCGTTCCTCGGCGGCCCGTCTTTCTTCTTCGGCGCGCATCTCCTCGCGGAATTTTTCACGTTCTTCTTCGAAACGCTTTTCCGCTTCTATGCGTTCCTGCTCGATTTTTTCGAGTTCTTCTCGGCGCGCGGCGTCCATACGGGCGTATTCTTCGCGTTTTTCGTCCTCTTCGCGTTTCTCTTCCTCGAATTTCTGCCTTTCCTCGGCAAACTTTTTCTCGGTTTCTTCGCGTTCGGCTTCAAGGCGTCCGAGTTCTTCCTCGCGCTCCGCTTCGAACGCGGCGCGGCGGTTTTCGATTTCGGCGGAGAGGGCGGCGCTTTCGGAATTGATGCGCTCGATTTCTTCACGGTGACGCGCTTCGATTTCCTCGAGTTCCGCCTCGCGGGAACGGCGTATCTCGTCTATTTCCGCCTGTTTTTCGTCGGCGAGACGTTTGAGTTCTTCCTCGCGTTCGGCGCTGAGTTTTTCAATTTCCGCGCGCTTTTGTTCGGCGAGTTGCTCGGCCTCCTCCTTGAGGGCCTCCTCCGCACGCAGAAGTTCCGCATTGCGCTCCGCGCTGAGTTTTTCGATTTCCAGACGGTGGCGTTCCTCGATTTCGGCTATTTTGTCTGCAACTGCGAGATTGGCGTTGTCGAGCATATTCTCGAGCCTGCGGACGGCCTCCTGCCTTTCCGCCTCGATGCGTGCGACGGCTTCCGCGCGGTCGGCTTCGGATTTGCTGAGCGCGTCCGTCATTTCGTAGCCGAGTTTTTCGTAACGCAGATGGTTTTCGGTCTGTATGCGCTCGATTTCCTCGCGGTGACGCGCCTCGATTTCTTCTATTTCCCGTTCTTTCCTTGCGTCGAGTTCGGCAAGTTCTTCCTCGGAGAGGGAAGCGCGGGCGGCAGCGGCGGAAGCGCGCGCCGTTTCCTCGTCGACTTCGTTGCCGTCCGCGTCGAAGAACACCTTTTTCTCGACGTACACGACTTTTTCCACTTCCTTCTCTTTGTAGACGACGCGGGATTTCTCGCCGTCTTTTTTTATGTAAGGACGAAGTTCGTCGGTGTTGAACGGAGCGGTATCCGCTTCGAAATCGAAAGTGCGGTCGGAAACGAGTTTGTCGAGAATAGTGCGCGAATATTCGTATTCCGTCCTCTCGCGCACCAGGAAATTCCTGCCCTCGGCGGTGAGAGCGTAATAACGGCGCCTGCCGCCGCCCGTATCGTCGGGGTCTCCGTCGTACGACGAAATCAGCCCTTGTTTCTCCAGCCTTTTGAGTTGGTTGTAAAGGGTCGGTTGCTTGAGTTTGTACTGACCTTCGCTCCGCGTCTCGATTTCCTTGAGAATGTCGTAACCGTATCTGTCCTGACTCCACAGGGAACCGAGTATGATTGTGGTCACGTTGCCGCGGATAAGGTCGCTGTTGACGGACGAAATATCCATAATCGTACTCCCGCTTGGTTCTGAAAAAATGATAACAAACTACTATACAAAAGTCAATATTATAAAGTAGTATAAGCGCAAATAAAAGTCGAATTGCGTCGAAAGACGCAATGCAAAACGCGCCGTGAAAGGCGCGTTTCAAGTCAGTATCGGCGACGTCGTCATATCGGGTGCGGGAGAAAATCTCTCAGTCGTCCTCGTCGTGAAGCGTGACTGCTTTTGCCGCGGCCTTTCTTCGGTCGATTTCTATTGCGGCGTAATGCTTTTTGGTCGTGTTTACGTCGCGGTGTCCCAGTACGTCCGCCACCATATAGATGTCACCGGTTGCGCGGTAGAGATTGGTGCCGTAGGTGCTGCGAAGTTTGTGCGGCGAAATGGTCTTGAGAGGTGCCGCCACCTCGGCGTACTTCTTGACAAGGTTTTCGACGGCTCGAACGCACATTCTCCGTACCTGAAGCGAGAGGAAAAGCGCGTCTTCGTCCGGCACGCTCAATTTCTCGGTGCGGTTGAGGAGCCGCTTTCTTTCCGTTTCGACATAATCGGACAGCGCCTGTTTGACGTCGTCGTTGAAGTAAAGAATCGCGCGTCCGCCGCCTTTGCGGGTTACTGTGAAAGCGTTGTTGTCGAAATCGACGTCTTTCACGTTCAGCCCGACGAGTTCGCTCACTCGTATTCCCGTGCCGAGCAGCAGAGACAGAATGGCGGTATCCCTGGCGCGGGTGGAGCGGAGCACCTTGCGCTGGTGCGTGCTCAGACCTTCTCCGTCTTCGGCAACGGACAGTATTCTTTCTATTTCTTTGCGCTCGAGACGTATGATTTCCTTGTCGCGCTGTTTGGGCAACGTAATTTTGGAGGCTACGTCCGAAGACAGTCGGTCACGGTTGTAGTAATACTTGAAAAAGGTGCGGACGGTGGAGATTTTGCGCGCCTTGCCCCTGTCTCCGTTGGTGTATTCCTTGCCGTCGAACTCGTAAAGGGAAAGATATTCCATATAACTCTCGAGATTGGCGGTGGTTATTCTGGAAAGGTCGTCAAGGGTGACGTCCGCGGGGGATTTTCCTCGGCAACAGCGCACCCTCTTGGTCAGAAAATCGAAGAAAATGCGCAGGTCGTAAGCGTAGTTGAGGCGCGTCAGCGCGGTTGTGCGCGGTTCGATACCCACAAAGAATTCCTCGACGAACTCGGGGAGCGAATCCCGAATTTCGCGAAGCCGCATATTTACGTCGCGTTCGCGTTCCTTGTAGTAGTTGGACATAATTCCTCGCTTTCGCTTGTCGTCGGCAAAGATTGCCGCAGAGCGGCCCGACGCGATACGTCATTCAGAGAATATCAAACTATTCGCAAAATGTCAATCCTACCCGCTGTGCGGCGACGTTCGTGAGCAAAAACAAGCGAGCCGCACGGCGATGAGAAGAGAAGCGCAACGCGGCGAGAGCGGGTCTGAAGCGCGGCAAAATCCCAAAAAGTGTAAAAATCACGCAAACGGACAAAAGCGGCCGTGCGAACCGTTGCCAATCCTTTGGGCAACGTGCTAGAATAACCGGGATTTGAAGCAAAAAGCGGAATTCCGTTCCGCGGAGGCAGACGTGAGAAAACTTCCGACAAAAGAAATCCCTAACGCGTGCAGAATGCTTGCCGAATCTTTCGCGGAATACGGCGCTTATCGTGCCATTCTGGACGAAAAACACTTCGATAACGGCATTTACTGGCTGTTCAGATACGAATTGCACGTTTCGTCCGACTACAATTATACGGACGGCGATAAGGACGTCGTCGTTGCGCTTAAAAGACCCGGCGACAAGGATATATCCGACGCGACTTTTTTTGCCAATCCTTTCCGTGCCGCGCGATTTCTGTCCGCCGTGGGAAGACGGGGTATATCGGTTGCGCGCGAGTACGTGGCAATGACGGAAGAAACGGCCGCGAAATTCTATAACCTCGACACAGATTGCTATCTGAAGAATATCGGAGTGAAGAAATCCGCACGAGGGAAAGGATTGCTCCGCAAGGCGCTCTCCGAACTGTGCGGCGATATGCCGATATACCTCGAAACGCACACCGAAGAAAACGTCGCGATTTACAGACGCCTCGGCTTCGAGGTGTGCGCGGAAGTGCCTTTTTACGGTTTCACTCACTACGCGATGAAAAGAGAGGGAGTTTACGTGGGCGGAAACGCGTTAGACAGGTGAAAGCGCTGACAAAGAACTACAAAGTCACAATAGGCGCCTGTTGCGTGGGCTATGTGTGTCAGGCTATTGTCAACAATTTCGCGCCTCTGCTTTTCGTCACTTTCGGGACGCAGTTCGGCATCAGTCTTGCCGAGACCACGGTTCTTATCACCGTGAATTTTGCCATTCAACTGACGGTCGACCTGCTCAGTGCAAAACTCATCGACCGCATCGGCTACCGCGCCGCGGGCGTGAGCGCGCATCTTTTTATCGGAGTGGGGCTAATTCTTATGGGTACGTTGCCTTACGCAGTATCGTCTCCGCTCGCGGGGCTTATCGCCGCTTCGGCAGTCTATTCCGTCGGGGGCGGTATGCTGGAAGTTAT
>USGA01000090.1 GCA_900554085.1 uncultured Clostridia bacterium
CCGCCGCTCCTGCCCGCGATGAGCACGTCCGAGGCGCCTGCGTCGGCGGTCTCGACGGCGTAAATGTAGTCGTAGACGGCGTCGCCGAAAGAAAACACGCAGAAAAACATTGCCACCGCAACGGCGATGACAAGCACGGCGCACACCGTGCGGAGAGGCTTTGCTCTCAGGTTTTTGAGCGCGAGAGACAGTATCATCTTCAGTCTTCGGAATTGGCGGCGTCCGAAATTATTCTGCCGTCCTCGATTTCGATTATGCGCGACGCGCAAGCGGAATGCGCGGCGGAGTGGGTTACCATAAACAGGGCGACGCCGCGTTCGGAGTTGATGCGCCCGAGCAATTCCATAACCTGCGCTCCTCTCTCCTTATCGAGACTGCCCGTCGGTTCGTCCAGAAAGATTATGCGGGGCGAGGTAACCAGCGCGCGAGCGAGCGCCACTCGCTGCTGTTCGCCGCCGGACAGTTGTCTCGGCAGATTGCCGAGGCGTTTGTCTATACCCAGAAAAGCGCATATCTCCGCGACGGAAGACGCAAACTCCTTTTCTTTCTTGCCGTCCAGCAGGAGGGGCAGGACGATGTTCTCGTAAGCGGTGAGGTGTGGCACGAGATTGTCGAACTGATAGACGAAGGACACTTCGCGCCTGCGCATTGCGGCAAGTTCCTCGTCGCCGGTTTTCGCCAGATTCCTGCCGAGAAGTTCGACCGTACCGTCGGTGGGCTTGTCTATGCCCGCCAGAAGATAAAGCAGGGTGGATTTGCCGGACCCCGACTCGCCCACCACGGCGACGAATTCGCCGTCGTGCACCTCGACGTCTACTCCCTTGAGGACTTCCGTCCGCACGGAATCGGTGGAATAGACCTTGGTGAGCCCCTGCGCTTTAAGGATAATATCGCTCATAAAGACCTCGCTTTGCCCTGTAAGTATACCACAACGCGCGCGCGCCCTCAATACCGCGGCGTAAAAAGTGCAATATGAAAAGTGCCGCCGTGTTGTAAAACCGCCCGCGAAGTGTTATCATAACGCCGTGGAAACAGTGGACGAAAGGATAAAGCGAATCAGGGAGACAGGGCGCGGAAAGCGCCTGCTTTTGCACGTGTGTTGCGGTCCCTGCGCCGCTGGGGTATTGCCCGCGGTCACTCCGCATTTCGACGTGACACTGTTTTACCACAACCCCAATATTTTGCCGAAAACGGAGTTTATTAAACGTCTCGACACGCTCAAGTCGCTTTTGGAGCATTTTCCTCAAGTCAAACTAATCGTTCCTCTGCAATCGGAGGCGGAATTTCTTTCCGCGGTCCGCGGCAAGGAAAGTCTGCCCGAGGGCGGAGCGCGTTGCGACGTCTGCTTCGCCCTGCGCCTTGACGCAACGGCGGAATATCTAGCCGCACACCGCGACGAATTCGACGCTTTTGCGACCACTCTCACCGTAAGCCCCAGAAAGAACGCGCCGCGCATAAACGCCGCGGGACGGGCTGCGGCGGACAGATACGACGTGGTGTACCTGGACTCCGACTTCAAAAAACGCGACGGTTATCTCACTTCCGTCAGGCTGTGCAAGGAATTCGGTCTTTACCGTCAGCACTACTGCGGGTGCGGCTTCCCCTGCCCTGCGCAAGGCGACTCTCACCCTTGCTCCGAGCACCAAAAAAGCGATATGAACATCGTCGATTACGACTCTTCGTACTGCGAAGCGACGGCGCGTCTTTTTTCGGAAACGGTACTGAACGTGAACGCAAAAGACTACTCGCCCGAACAGTTGCGCGTCTGGGCGCGCTCGGCAGACGACCGCGAAAGGTGGGAGCGCTCGTTCACGGGACACCGTGCCGTGGTAGCGGTTCTCGACGGAAAGGTCGTGGGCTTCGGCGACATCGACCCCGCAGGGTATCTCGACAGGCTTTACGTCCACAAGGATTATCAGCGGCGGGGAATCGCTTCCCTTATCTGCGACAGACTCGAGCCTTTCGCGGACGGTGACGTCGTTACTCACGCGTCGATAACCGCAAAACCGTTTTTCCGACAGCGCGGCTATGCGGTGGTGCGTGAAAACACGGTAGAACGGGAGGGAACAACCCTCGTGAACTTCGTTATGCGCAAACCTTCGCAAAACGTCGGAGACAAATAAAATCCGCCCGACGGCGGATTTTGCTTTGTTGCGAATGATTTTCGGCGACCTCTCAGCGGTTCTCTATCATCGACTTGACTTTCATCAGGCGTATCGTCGAACTTCTCTCGTTTTCGTCCAGTTTCATCGTGATGTACTTTATCGTCTCCTCGAGTTGAGGAATCATAACGTATTCGAGCGCATTGACCCTGCGACGGTTTTTCTCGATTTCGTCGGCAAGCATATTGCAGGACTTCTCCACTTCCGCGAGTTTCAACATCTTTCCGAGCAACGTGGACAGGGAAGCGATGGAACTGTCCAGTTCCGCCGTAACCGTGGCGAACGAATAGGGATAGAGGTCCTTTTTTTCTCTTTCCACAACTCCCAGGCAAGGCACTTTGACGCTCATCACGTTCTTTTCCGAGGTGTTGAGTTCGGCTTTCACGGACGGCATTGCGAGAGCCTCCTCTATGACGGTATCCCCAGTCACCGCGCGCGCGAGCATAAACTCCTTGAGCGCGACGGAAAGTTCGCGCTCCACCTCTTCGCGCAGACGCTTGTTTTCGCGTATGAGCAGCATAAACTGCCTTATCATCTCGTCGGATTTGTCCTTCAGCAGTTTATGTCCGCGGGTAGCGGTCTTGAGGCGGGCCTTGAGCCGCCTGAGTTCCATACGCGTGGGATTAACGTTGAGTTTCGCCATACATTCTCCGCTTGAGCCGCGAGGCTATTCCGCGACGGTGGTCTTGAGATACTTGTCGAGATACGCGTCGCGTATACGCTTCAGTTCGCTGCGCGGCAGCATCGCAAGCAAATTCCAGCCGAGGTCGAGGGTCTCCTCTATGGTGCGGTCGGTCTGGAATCCCTGCGAGACGTATCTTTTTTCGAATTCCTCGGCAAACCGCGCGTATTTCTTATCCACTTCGGTAAGCGCGGCTTCGCCGAGAATGGAACTGAGTTCCTTGGCTTCCTTGCCCTGCGCATAAGCGCTGAACAACTGGTTCATCGTGTCGGCGTGGTCCTCGCGCGTCTTGCCCGCGCCTATTCCCTTGTCCTTGAGGCGGCTGAGCGAAGGCAAAACGTCTATCGGGGGCGTGAAACCTTTCTTGTAAAGTTCGCGGGAAAGCATAATCTGCCCTTCCGTGATGTAACCGGTAAGGTCCGGTATGGGGTGGGTCTTGTCGTCCTCGGGCATAGTGAGAATGGGAATCTGAGTGATAGACCCTTTCTTGCCGACGATACGCCCCGCTCTTTCGTACATAGACGCAAGGTCGGTGTACAGATAGCCGGGATAACCGCGCCTGCCGGGCACTTCCTTGCGGGCGGCGGACACTTCGCGGAGCGCTTCGGCGTAGTTGGTTATGTCCGTGGTGATGACCAGCACGTGCATATCTTTCTCGAACGCCAGATATTCCGCGGCGGTGAGCGCCATTCGAGGGGTGGCTATACGTTCGACTGCGGGGTCGTTCGCGAGGTTGACGAACATCACCGCACGTTCTATGGCTCCCGTGCGCCTGAAGTCCGAAATGAAGAAATCCGCTTCCTCGAACGTGATACCGACTGCGGCGAACACGACTGCGAACTTGCTGTCCGAGCCTCGCACCTTCGCCTGACGCGCAATCTGCGCCGCAAGTTCCGCGTGGGGCAAACCCGACATAGAGAACACGGGAAGTTTCTGCCCGCGAACGAGGGTGTTAAGCCCGTCGATTGCGCTGATTCCCGTCTGAATGAATTCGTTGGGATAATCGCGCGCAACGGGATTTATGGGCTGCCCGTTGATGTCGAGTTTGGCTTCGGGAATGATCGGCGCGCCGCCGTCGCGCGGACGTCCCATACCGTCGAACACCCTGCCCAGCATATCCTCGGACACTGCCAGCTGCAGGGGATGCCCCAGAAAACGGATCTTGGAGTCCCGCAGGTTGATGCCGGCGGAGTTTTCAAACAGCTGCACCACGGCCCGGTCGCCGTTGACCTCCAGCACCTTGCATCGGCGCAGAGTGCCGTCGGACAGCTGGATCTCCGCCAGCTCATCATAGGTGACGCCCTCCACCTGATCCACCACCATCAAAGGCCCGTTGACCTCCCGGATGGTGCGATATTCCTTCATCATTGCTCCTCACCCGCCTTTCGCTCCAGCTCACGGATCTGGCTCTGCAGATCCGCTTCGATCTTGTCATAGGCGGAGCGCCAAGTGCTCTCCTCCTCGTATTTGGCCCGGCCGATCTCCTCACGGGCCGGCAGATGGGCCAGATCCCGG
>USGA01000091.1 GCA_900554085.1 uncultured Clostridia bacterium
GCCCGATGTTTTCCGCTGGCAACGCCGGCCGCCATCAGCCCGGCATATTCTTTTTTTCCGCCGACGCCGCCGGCTCCCGGATAACCGCCGGCAACGACTTTGCCGAAGATGGTGAGGTCGGGCTTGACGTTGAACAGACCCTGAGCGCCGCCGATACCCACACGGAAACCGGTGACGACTTCGTCGAAGATGAACAGCGCGCCGTACTTGTCGCAGAGTGCGCGGACGCCTGCGTTGTAATCGAAGTCGACGGGACGGGTGCCGCTCTCGGGTCCGACGGGTTCGACTATGACAGCCGCCGTGCCGCCTCTGCAGGCAGCGTTGTACTTGAGGTAATCCTCGAGCATATCGAGGTCGTTGGGACGGACTTCGTCAACGACGGAGAAAATGACGTTGGGGATACCGAAAGATTCGAGGAACTGTCTGGTGCCGGGGACTTTGAGCCCGTAGACCATCTGGTCGGACCAGCCGTGATACGCGCCGCCGATTTTGATGATTCTCTTCTTCTTGGTGTAGCACCTGGCGACGCGGATTGCGCCCATAACGGACTCGGTGCCCGAGCCGAGCATACGGAACTTCTCGACGTTGGGCATACATTTGTTAATCTCTTTGGCGATGAGCATTTCCGCCTCGTGGAAGAGACCGGTGACGGGACCGCACTCCTTGATGAGTTTGATAGCCTCTTCCTGAACCGCGGGGTAATTGCTGCCCAGAATGGTGGGGCCGCCCGCCTGCAGGAAGTCGATATACTTGTTGCCGTCGATGTCGTAGAGGTATGCGCCTTCGGCTTTGGTCATACACATCGGGAACGGCTTGTTGAACGCGAGATTGTGCTGAACGCCGCCGGGGATATATTTCTTGGCTTCGGCGGTGATTTTCTTGGAGCCCGCGCACTGCACGTTGTAGTAGTTGTCGCAGATATCCTTGTAGGCTTCCTCGGAAACGCTGTAAATGGGTTGGGAGGTAAGTTCCGCGAGACTCTGATTGATTTCTTTGGCGTTTGCCCAACGGGTCACGCCGTAACCTTGCTCCGCCTTACCTTTCAGTTCGGTATAAGTAACTTTCATTTTCCCCTCCTTGCGGAATCTTTATGTGGATATTTTAACAAACCGCGCCGCGGTTGTAAATACGCGCGCGCATAAAAAAATCAGTACAGAAGCGTGGAATTGTCGCAAAAATCACAATTTCGGGCCAAAAATGCGAAAAATCCGCCTCAAATCGCCTCCACCTCGGATAAAACGCGGAAATTCCCGCACGCCGCGTGCGGCGTCGGTCGCCCGCACGAACCGTAAGCAAACGAAAACGACGCACAAACGGCGTCGTTCTCCTTCCATTGAAAGGAGCGCCCGAGGCGCTCCCTCTTCCGCCTGAGCGGGGTTCAGTTGAACATATCCTTGAATGCCTTGCCGAACTTGAGGACGGGGGCATTGCTCGCGGGAATGACGATGACTTCCTTCTTGATGGGATTGAAACCGCTTCTTTCGGCCTTCTTCTTGAGTTCGTAAGTGCCGAAGCCTGCGACCGCGACCTTGTCGCCCGCCTTGAGAGCGTCGGCGATAACGTCTGCATACGCGTCGACGACTGCGGTGACATCTTTTGCGGAAAGTTCGACTTTTCCGGCGATTGCCTTGATAAGTTCTGTCTTGTTCATAATTACCTCCTGATGTAAGCCGCCCCGAAAACCCTTCCGACGCGGTTTTGCAGTCACATTATAACCAATCGCGGCACAAATTGCAACACCCATTTTGAAACGCGCTCCTTCCCGCCGCTTCGCACCCCCTGTGAAATCAGGCTTTTTCGGGTTGTTACGCCCGCGCTCGCCGTCGCGGATAAATTTGATGTATAGAAATTAAACTATTCAATTCCGAGTTCTCGGGACGCTTTTCGCCGCTCTCTTCCGCCGTCCGGTCGCCCTTGCGGCCGTCGGCGCGGGCATAACCGCGGGGGAAAGCGCATAAAGTTGCACTATGAAAAAGAAACTCGTCGTAATGCTTGCAGCAATTCTCGTCGTTGCCTTGTCCCTGACCTTGCTCGCCGCCTGCGGCAAAAAAGGCTCCGACGACGATACCCCCTCTGACGTTTCGCGTATGATTTCCGCATTCTATGCGGGCGAAACGGACAATTTCGCAGTAACGTTCGAACGGGGATTCAAGGAAGAACCTTTCCTTGCCGACGGCAAGACCTGCGAAACCGTTCAGTTCGCCGTCCTGACGGTCACCCCTCTGAAATCGGGCGAATACGAGTCGGTGTCCTACACCCTCACGGGTGAAAGCGCCTCGGCGAGCGGCACTCTCACCGCAGGCACGTTCGGCGATTTTTCGGGTGCGGTGGAAGGCGACTTCTCTCCTCTTTCCGTCACCTTGACCGCAGGCGAAATCACCGAGGAAATCCAACTCGACAACGTGCTTGCCGACTGCCTCAGCGGATACGATGCGGCGGAACTTGCACGCAAACAGTTCGCCGACAGGATAGCCGCCGAAACCGAAGCGGGCACCTACAGCCGCGAGGTTTTCGTCAAACTCATAACGGGCGACAGGATAACCTACTATTATTACGTGTCGTTCATCGGCGAGGGAGTGGACTACTGGGCTGTGCTCATAGACCCCGCCACGGGAGAAATCGTCTCCGAAAAATAAATTCCGACGAGGTGTATCAAAGTCTTTATACCCGCCCGCACGCCGCTCAGGCGCGCGTCGGGCGGGTATAATTTGTATTGCGCGCGCCCCCGCGCTGTGATATAATATTTTCATTAAACTGTGCGGGTGGAAAATGGAAGGGATTGAAAACGGCTCCCCTCTTGTTGAGGTAACCGAACAACCTGCGGTCACCGATGTGGAAAAGGGGCTTTCGGCCGCCGAGGTTCAGGCGCGTATAGACGCGGGCAAAGTGAACGGCGAACAGACCGTTCGCACCAAAAGCGTTCTGCAGATTCTGCGCTCCAATATCGTCACTTATTTTAACTTCGTTTTTGTGGTTCTCGCCGTGATTCTGGCGTTTTTCGTGCCGCGCGGCGTGGAAGGAATCGGCAATTTCGGCTTTATGATTCTCATCGTCCTAAACGCGGCGATAGGCATTTTCCAGGAATTGCGCGCAAAACGTACAATCGACAAACTCTCTCTGCTCTCCGCTCCCAAAGCCGTGGTCGTGCGCGACGGCGAAGAGCGTGAAATAGCAATCGAAGAAATCGTGCTCGACGACATTATGGAACTGTCCGCGGGCAGACAGATATGCGCCGACAGCGTGGTGGTGGAAGGCTCCTGCGAAGTCAACGAATCCCTCATCACCGGCGAACCCGACGCCATTCACAAGACGGTGGGCGACAAAGTCGTCTCGGGGTCGTTCGTGGTGTCGGGACGCGCGCGTTGCCGGGTGGAACACATCGGAGCGGACAACTTCGTTATGAAGATTTCCACGGGCGCGAAATATTTCAAGAAACCTTCGTCGGAAATCTGGCGTTCCCTTATGTGGTTTGTCAAGATTATGTCTTTCGTAATCGTGCCTGTCGGGATTGCCCTGTTCTGCGTCAAGTATTTCACCGGTTCTTCCGCGGACACGAACGACACGGTGGTCACCACAATTGGCTCGGTCATCGGTATGATTCCTTCGGGGCTCATCGCTCTCACCTCCACCGTTTTCTGTATCAGCGTAATACGACTTTCCAAACACAAGACGCTGGCTCAGGACCTTTACTGCGTCGAAACGCTCGCCCGCGTCGACGTGCTGTGTCTGGACAAGACGGGGACAATCACCGAAGGCAGTATGGAAGTGACGGAAATCGCGCCCCGCGAAGGCGTAGGCGAAGAGGATTTCCGCGCTATGCTCAACTCGGTGGTGTCCGCGACGGAGGACGAAAACGCCACCGCACTCGCCTTCAGGAGTTATCTCGGCGAAGACCTTAAACCCGTCGAAGCGGAAGCCGTGGTGCCGTTCTCTTCCGCAAGGAAATGGAGCGGCGCGCGTGTGAACGGAGTGTCTTACGCTCTGGGCGCGGCCGAATTCGTGCTGGACCGCAGCCGTAAGGACGTGCTGGACGTTGCGGACGAAAAAGCCTCCGCAGGATACCGTGTGCTCGCCCTCGTCTCTTCCGAAAATCCCTTCGGCGAAAACAACGCCCTGCCCGCCGACGTAACGTTCGAGGGCTTCGTATACATCGCCGACAAAATCAGGAAGGAAGCACCCGACACTCTCAGGTTCTTCCGCGACCACGGCGTCACGGTAAAAATCATTTCGGGCGACAATCCCGCGACGGTCAGCGCCGTGGCACAACGCGCCGGTTTGTCCGACTACGACAACTGGGTGGATATGTCCACCCTGTCAAGCGAGGACGAAGTGCGC
>USGA01000092.1 GCA_900554085.1 uncultured Clostridia bacterium
CGCGCTCGCGACTTCGCTCGTCGCGCTGAAATTCGACTTAACGCACCCCGTATTCGCTTTTTGCGCTTCGGAGAACGGTAAATCCGCCGCGATTTACTTTTTTGCGGGGCTGTCGGTCTGCATTGCGATACTGTGTTCTTCTGCGGTGCTGTGCGTGTATTCCTACGCTTCGGGCGGCGCGCTGTTCGGATATCTGTCGAGAACGGTTCCCGTATATATAACACTTTTCGTGTTGTTATTGTCCGCTCTTTACTGCGCTGTCGGCAGCGGGAAGGCGGTGCGAGCCGCATATGCTCTTGCCGCGGCTTCAGCCGCAAAGAGAGTAAGTATACGGGAAGTATACGGCTATAAAGCACGGAAAGTGTTTCGCAGGGCGGGGGTGGGAGACAAATGAAGGGCAGGACGGCGCTCATATTTCTCTTTTTGCCGTTGATTGCGGTTATAACTCTTTTTACTTTTGTGGGGGCGACTGTTTCGTTGTACCGCTTGCCCGTTACCGCAATCGAAATAACCACACCGTCTCAAAACGGAATGATTGCCGTCGACCTTGCCTCGTATGCGTACGACCTGTATATCACTGCGAAAGTCTATCCCGCGGAAGCGTATAATCGGAATTATACGCTCACGGTCGATGGGCTGTCGGGCACGAATGCGGACAACCTCGTCGTGGAAAGCGACGGGCTCGTGGTGCCGGATTCCGCGACAGCGTTACCGTCGGTGTATATTCTTCCGCGACGTTGTCGTTGTCGGTGACCGCAACCGCCGACGGCGGCAAAACCCGTGTTCTCGCCTTGGACGCCGCGACGGAGTTGCCTGCGGGCAAAACCTCGTTTTTCGCAGAGACTTATCCCGCGGAAGTCTGTCCCGATGTGGTGTGGAGCGTCACGCCCGTAGAGGGACAGCCCGAGGATAGTTGTCGCATCAATGCGGTTACGGGTGAAGCGCAATTCTGTTTTCCCGGAAAATATGCGGTCGGCGTATCGGTTTCGCCCGCCGTTTCGGACATTTCCGAAAAGGTTTTTGTCGTGGATATTCTTCCGCGCGACGGAATTTCGGTCGGCGGCAACGTCGCGGACTGTTCGTTGCCGGTGGAGACGGGCGCGACGCATACGGACTTATACGTATATTGTGACGGAGAGCCCGTCGTGCTCGAAAAAAGTGCGGGAATAGATAAGAGCGAAACGGTATCTCTGGGCGACAAACGTTACCGCGTTTCCGTCGGCGCCGCAGGGGGACTTGCAGGGGAAAGCGTAACTCTGTCGGACGGGAACGGTACCATCTGCACGTCGTTCGAGGAGAGCACGGCGGACATATCCGCACGGTACAGTTCGGACGGCAAACTGCTTTTCAAGGCGGGCGTTGGGGCGACTTTGGTTGCGGAAGGCGTTTTCGGGGACGGCGTGACACCCGTTTTTGAAGCGGAGGGTGACGTGAGCGTGACCGACCGAGGCGACGGCACTTGTTTCGTGTATGCGGAGCAGTACGGCACGGGCACCGTTACTCTGTATGCCGAAGAGGGCGGCGAGCGGCGGTTGCTTTGCAGTCGGCAGGTGGTGGCAAGCGCAGGTTATGTGGCGCTCGCATTCGAGGCGTCCTCGAACAGTTTCGGTATGGAAGACTGTCTTGTGCTGGGCGGAGTCAACCACGACGGAAACACGCTGCGCGAAGGAGACGTTTTTCTGGGGCTCACGGCGGTGGCCGACGGCGAAGTGACCTCCGCAAGCGGGGAGGAAATCGAGGTTTCCGTCACGGGCGCGAGAGGTGAGGCGCAAGGGGCGGACGGCGGTGTCGACTTGCGTGTTATGGGTGACGGCGACGCGAAGATAACCGCGGTCTGGAAGTACGCAAAGGCGTTTTATTGCGGCGTTTATGCCGAATTAAACGCCGTTTTTGTCGATTCGGCAGTCAATGTGTACGACGAGGCGGGCTTGCGCGCCGCGATGCAAAGTGCCGTACCGGTTGCGCTGCACAAAGACATTATGTTGGGGGAAAGACTGCTTGACGAGTCGGGAATGCCGTTGGCGGGCGCGTCGGAAAAACAGGATAAGGCGCTTGGGACGTTGCCGACTTCTTCCGACTGGACTTATTACGCGAACACGTCGGGCGTGCGTCCCGACGTGCGCTTCTGCCTCGAAATCACCGCGGACGTTTACGGCAACGGGCACGAAGTGAACGCCGACAATCTGACGTCGTTCAATGCTTCCGTTTCGTCGTCGGCACACTTTGACGGACCGCTTTATTTCGTATCGCTGCCGGGGGTCGCCTCGGTGACGGCGCAGGATAATATAGTTTTCCTTGTGCGAACCGACGGGGTGAATATCCGCAACGTATCGCTCAAAGGTTGCGCCGACGATGCGCTGTATACCGACGACGGAACCCTTGACCTCGAGGGATTGCGTTACAGGGGAACGGTATTGGAGATTATGGCGGACTGCACGGTGACGGCGTCAAGGATTTCCGGCGGCAGGACTGCGGTCAGGGTGTTCGGCAGAGACGGCGTCGACTCGCTGTCGGACGACATCGACCCCGACTCGGAGCGCATAACCGTAGTTCTAAACGGGTGTATTGTGTCCTGCGCGCGAGAATTTCTCGTTAAGACGGGCACCAACCGAAAGGTGCGGGGACATTACGACGAAAACGCTCCCGAAGCAATTTCGCCGTTGCTTTCGGCGGGCGGAGTCACGTTTGCTCCGCGCCGCGACGACAACCTCGACGACGAAATTTTCCGCGAAAATTTCCTGCTGACGGATTTGACTTTGAAAGATTGCGTGCTGTACGGTTCCGGATTGTTCGCGGTCGGGGTGGAGTGCGGTTTCGCCGGAGAATTGCTGGACGGCGCGGGAAGTCTCGGCTCACTGGTCGCAGGCGCGGGTTGGAAGGGTCTCGCGGGCACCAGTTACGCCGCCGTATTGCGCATTGCGGGCGATACGCGGTTTTACGAATGGAAAAAACTGAGTTCGGTGGACAGTTCCACTCTTATCGAGACCTACGGAGGCGGCGCGATGTGGAATTATCTCAATCTCGACATAAAACAGATGCTTCACAAGGTCAGGGATTTCGGAGGCGAGAAATACGCGGACATAATATCGTTGTACGGAGGCGAGGAATACGTGCACGGCGGCATTGCTTTCTACGGAGGGGGCAAGAATTATTCCGTGGCGGATTTTTCGGAATATACGGGCGTTGCGCTGACCGAATATTCCGTCAATCTCTCCGTGCTTGCCGAAGGCGAAAAAGAGGGGAGCGCGCTGAATTTGCAGGGCACTTCGCTGCCTCTTGCGGCAGGCAGGGAAGACTTCAGGTTTTTCATAGCGGACGCGGGTTCCGATTTCGGCGTGGGCGAACAGGAGGAACTTTTTGCCTCGGGAAAGGCATTCGATTTTCTGTTTCGGCGGGATATCTTTCGGAGTGTGAGTTAAACGACGAAAACAATTTTTTGTTGATAATCGGCTCTCCCTAGTGTAGAATTAGAGTATATTTTATGCAAAGCGTCGGGCGCGGGCAAGGGTATGCGCACGGCGGAGGGAGGGAACTCGATGTTTCAAGGCACGTTAAGCGCCTTTACTTTCAATCCCGATGACGGTTTGATGTACGGGTTGTACGGCGGCGTCATCGCCATAATCGCGGCGATGTCGATATATTACATAATCGTCGCAATCCGCAGGGCAAAGGCGCTGAATATGGATATGGGCAAAATAAGAAAAGTCATCTCCACTTCGGTGACGTTCTCCATTCTGCCCGCAATAGGAATAGGGGTCGGTTTGGTCGCACTCATCGGCTCGATAGGCGTGGCGCTTCCCGCAATCAGACTTTCGGTCATAGGCTCCCTGCAGTACGAGACGATGATGTCCGACGGCGCGGCAAAGGCGCTCGAAGGCTCCTTGCAGGCATTTCTCGCAAGCGATATTTTCCCCAAGGATTACGTGACCATCGCAACCGTTATGACGATACCCATCGTCACCGGTCCGCTTCTGGTGTTGCTCGGCTACAAGCGTTTTCAGCCCAAAGTCGCAATGCTGTCCTCCAAAGGCGTCAAGACCACCCGCGGCGGCGTGAACATCGGCGAACTGCTTTTCCAGGTGGTTTTCATCGGCATGATACTCGGTTATCTTGCCGACGCGGTGACCATTTTCGTGTCCGACGCGCAGTACGTAGACGCCTATTTCAACTGGCTATGTCACAACAAACAGTTGATAAATAGCCATTTTTATAGGGGAGTATCAG
>USGA01000093.1 GCA_900554085.1 uncultured Clostridia bacterium
ACGATTGCGGCGCAGGGTTTTATACCCCAGAGCAACAGACGTTTCAAGGCGGTTCGGGTGCGGGGTGCGTGAACGTCACTTTCAATGCGGACATTTTGCCCCGTATGGAACGCGGGGAACTGAAAAGGGTGTTGGTGCTGGCCACGGGCGCGCTGTTGAATAAGGATACGCCGTTGCAGAAAGAAACCATACCCGGTATAAGTCACGCCTTTGTGGTGGAGGCCGAACCTCTGAAGTAAATAATCTCAAAAGTATTCTCGAAAACGGCAAAATGTATTATACTTTTTGCCAAAATCGAGAGTAATTTTCGGGAAAACGGAGAATGAAATGGAAATTTTCCTTTTGTATCTGAAAGTGTTTGCCGTGGGCGGGGCGCTGTGCGCGCTGGGGCAACTTCTCATAAACAAAACGAAAATGTCGTCCGCGAGGATACTCGTTTCGTTTATGCTGTTGGGAGTGCTGCTCGAAATCACGGGAGCGTTCGATTACATCAAAGAGTTTGCCAGCGCGGGTGTAACCGTGCCTATAACGGGTTTCGGCAGTACGCTTGCCAAAGGCGCGCTCGAGGGCGCAAAGGAAAACGGACTTTTCGGTGCGGTTACGGGAGGACTTAAAGCCGCTTCGGCAGGACTTGCGTCCGTAATCTTCTTCGGTTTCGTTTTTGCGCTGATTTTCCGCTCCAGAAGCAAAAAGACCTGACGGAGAGCAAAGCGTTTTGCCCCAATACGTCTGACGGCGATGTTTTCGATGTCGTCAGCGTTTGAAACAAGCGGATTCAATCCGCTTTTTCGTTGCGGGTTGCGATGTGAAAACTCTGTTGCAAAACTTTTTCCGCGTCGCGAAATCACAGTTGCAGCATACCGTCTCCGATTTGTCCGCCGCCTTGCAGATAAAATTCGGGCACTTCTCCCACTATGAGATTTTCGCATACAAGCACCTCTGCGTTGACCGTGATTGTCGGCTCGTCTATGGGGGTTACTATGCTGACGACGGCGACGACGTTTATGTAGAGTTTGTGCAACGTCTGATTTATGCCCGCAGAGGCGAAATAACTGACGAAATCGCAGAGCGCCGAGCCTATGGGGGCTACGTTTATAACGACTTCGGGACCCAGCCCCATAAGCAATGTAAGACCGGTGAACGTACCGACCGCTATCGATACTTCCTGCACGCCTATCGCGTCCAGATTCGCTTGTGCCAGATTGGCGATTTCGCGCGAAATCATATTTATGCGCGGCGAATTGGCTTTCACCATTATGATGTTGCCCTCGTTGTCGCGCTCGAGAGAAAATAGGTCGTCGTAATCTATACCGTCGCCGATGACCGAAGTTACGGCAAGGTTCACGCAGTTGGTACATATTGCCCGCACCTGCGCCACCGCGCTGCCCATTACCGTGGGCACTATGTTATTGCGGAAATACACTGTGCAGAACACGAAAAGGCTGATGAAAATCACCAGCGCCACAGCGATTCTGAGAAGTTTCGGGCGCGTATTCGCGCGCTTTTTGCCGCTCATAGCACCATTATATGCGGCGGAACCGCCGTCTGATTGCTTTTTTGCCGTGGCTTGCGCGCCGTGCTTGACTTGACGGCGAAATGTTGTTATGATTTTCGGAGTATTAAATTGCGTGCGCGCGTCTGCGCACTCGGAGTTCATAAATGAAATCACGAATCGACGAGGTAAAAGGGGAGGCTCTTGCCGCAATAAGCGCGGCAAAAACCTCGCAGGAACTCAATGAGGTGAGAGTCCGTTTTTTGGGTAAAAGCGGCGAATTCACTTCGCTTATGAAGTTGCTCGGCACCGTCTCGAAGGAAGAACGCCCCGAAGCGGGCAGAATTCTCAACGAGGCGAGAGTGGCAATCGAGACCGCGCTTTCTTCCGCCGTCAAGGCGGTGCAAGCGGCGGAACAGGCGGCGCGCCTTGCCGCGGAAGCCGTTGACGTCACTCTTCCGGGCAAACGCCACGAGACGGGAGCGTTTCACCCCGTCACGAAAATCCGCGAGGAAATACTCAAAGTTTTTCTCGGAATGGGCTTTTCGGTGGCCGAAGGTCCCGAAATCGAGACCGACCTTTTCAATTTCCAATTGCTGAACGTGCCCAAAGACCACCCGGCGCGCGATATGCAGGACACTTTCTATATCGGCGACAACCTCGTTCTGCGCACTCACACCTCGCCTATGCAGGCGCACATTATGAAGACCGAGAAGCCGCCTATCCGCGTCGTAATTCCCGGCAGGGTTTACCGTCCCGACGACGACGCGTCCCACAGCCCCATTTTCCACCAGATAGAAGGGCTTGCGGTTGACAGGAAAATCACCGTCGGCGATTTGCAGGGCTGCTTGCAGACTTTTGCCGAACAACTTTTCGACAAGGACACCAAGATTCGCCTCCGTCCTTCCTATTTCCCGTTCACGGAACCGTCGGTCGAGGCGGACGCCACCTGTGCAATCTGCCACGGCAAAGGTTGTCGCGTGTGCAAGGGAACGGGTTGGGTGGAACTGCTCGGCGCGGGCATTGTCAATCCCGCGGTGCTGGATATGTGCGGCATAGACAGCAAAGAGTACAGCGGTTTCGCGTTCGGCCTCGGACTCGAGAGAATCGCGATGATAAAGTACGGTATCCCCAACATCAAACTTTTCTACGAAAACGACGTCCGTTTCCTCGGACAATTCAGATGAGAGAGGCGTGATATGCTTGCACCTATTTCCTGGCTCAAAGATTTTGTCGACATAAACGTTTCCCCCGAGACGCTTGCGAAGAAACTCGTCGCAATCGGTTTCGAAGTGGAAGAGATTTTCTATCAGTCCAAACAGGCTCAGAAGGTCGTCACGGGCAAAATACTGTCCGTTGAAAAACACCCTTCCGCCGACAGGCTGCGCATAGCGCAGGTTGACGTCGGCAAGAGCGTTATACAGGTCGTGACCAACGTCGCGGTGGAGGGCGGCGAGAACGTTGCCGTCGCGCTCGACGGGGCGGTCCTTGCGGGCGGTGCGACCATAAAGCGCGGAGAACTGCGCGGAGTTCTTTCCGAGGGTATGCTTTGCGGTCTCGAGGAGGTCGGCGTCGAAGCCGACGCCGTGGAAGGACAGGTCAAAGGCGATATTATTCGGTTTGCCGACGGAACGGCGCTCGGACAGAACGCGCTCGTGGCGCTCGGTTACGACGACGTCGTGCTCGACGTTGCCGTCACAGCCAACCGCCCCGACTGCAACGGTATTTACCGTCTTGCCAAAGAAGTGGCAGTGGCGCTCGGCAAGGATTGCCGCGAGCCCGAAATCGCATACACAACCTCGGGAGACAGCGTCAAAAATATGATTTCGGTCGAAGTGCGTGACAACGACCTCTGTCCGAGATATATGGCGGGCGGCGTGAGGAACGTCAGGATATTCCAGTCGCCGATCAAAATCCGTTCCCGTCTCCGCGCGGTCGGGATACGTCCCATAAACAACATAGTCGACATCACCAACTACGTTCTTACCGAAATCGGACAGCCGATGCACGCTTTCGACCGCGATTATCTCGCGGAACACAGAATAGTCGTACGTCGCGCCGACGAGGGCGAACACATAATCACTCTCGACGGCAAGGACAACGTGCTGACTTCCGATATGCTTACCATTCGCGACGGAGTCAAGCCCGTTGCCGTGGCAGGCGTTATGGGCGGCGAAAACAGCGGTATCAACGACAATACCACCGAAATAATTTTCGAGTCCGCACGTTTTGCACGCGACAGCGTCCGCAGGACTTCCCGCGCACTGAATCTCCGCTCCGACAGTTCGGCGCGTTACGAAAAGGGCGTGGATTTCTCGGCGCAGGAATACGGGCTCAAGCGCGCGCTTACGCTCGTATGTCAGACGGGCAGCGGCGATGTCGCCGAGGACCTCATCGACGTTGCGGTTGCGCACGAGAAAGACAGGAAGATTGCTTTCACCGTGCGCGAAATCGAGGATATTCTCGGTTGCAAAGTGCCTGTCGGAAAGATGAAATCAATACTTTCACGTCTGGGTATCGCCGTGGAAAAGGGCGAGGGCAAGACTTACGTCGCACACATACCCGACGCGAGAGAAGACATCGCTCTCGTCAACGATATAGCGGAGGAATTTATCCGCGTCTACGGTTATTCGCACATCGAGCCCACGCTTTTTGCGGCTTCCTCGCTGACAAAGGGCGGCAAACCCGAATTCATAGAATTCCGCGATACGGTCAAGGAA
>USGA01000094.1 GCA_900554085.1 uncultured Clostridia bacterium
TGATGCAGGCGAAGAGGGTCTGAAGCTGGTGGAGTACCAGCAGGTGCTGCTGGGCATCACCAAGGCTGCTCTGGCCAACGACTCCTTCCTGTCCGCCGCTTCCTTCCAGGAGACCGCGCGCGTGCTCACCGAAGCGGCAATCAAGAACAAGATTGACCCGCTCATCGGTCTCAAAGAGAACGTCATCATCGGCAAACTCATTCCCGCAGGCACGGGTATGAAGATTTACAAGAATATCACCACGGTGCCCGCCGAAACAGGCGAATCCTCTTTTGCGGAGTAATATGAACAAACTGGGAAAAAAGTTTTTCACATCCGAAAGCGTGACCGAAGGTCATCCCGACAAAGTTTGTGATCAGATAGCGGACGCCGTCCTCGACGACATTCTCGAGGACGACCCCGCCGCACGCGTTGCCGTCGAGGTCTGCGCCACGACGGGTATGGTTATGGTGTTCGGCGAGATGACCACGTCGCATTATTGCGACATTCCGTCGATTGTGCGCGAGGTCATAAAGGACGTCGGTTACGACGACAGTTCCCTCGGCTTCGACTACAAGACCTGCGCGGTGCTCACGTCCATAAACGAGCAGTCTCCCGACATCGCCCGAGGGGTGGACGAAGCCTCCGATTACGTGGGTTGCGACGAGTTCGACAAGCAGGGCGCCGGCGACCAGGGTATGATGTTCGGTTGTGCAACCGACGAAACCCCCGAACTTATGCCTCTGCCCATAGTGCTTGCGCACGCCGTTACCAGACGTCTTACGGAAGCCCGCAAGTCGGGCGAAATCCCGTGGCTCCGTCCGGACGGCAAGAGTCAGATTACCGTGGAATACGACGGCGGCGTGCCCAAACGCGTCGACGCGGTCGTGGTGTCGGCCCAGCACTCGGAAGACGTCGATTATGCGACCATCGAGCGCGAGATAACCGAAAAGGTCATAAAGAAAGCCGTCCCCGCAAAGTACATCGACAAAAAAACCCGTATCTACATAAACCCGACGGGCAGGTTCGTCATCGGCGGCCCCGCGGGCGACAGCGGGCTTACGGGCAGAAAAATCATCGTGGACACTTACGGCGGTTATTGTCCTCACGGCGGCGGCGCGCTGTCCGGCAAGGACCCGTCCAAGGTGGACAGAAGCGGTCTGTATATGGCGCGCTACATCTGCAAGAATCTTGTGGCGGCAAAGGTCTGCAAGCGAGTGGAAATCGAAGTGGCTTACGCAATCGGCAGGGCGCGTCCAGTATCCGTGCACGTGGATTCTTTCGGAACGGGTGTGGTGTCCGACGAAAAGATTGCCGAAATCGTTTCCGCTGTTTTCGATTTGAGACCCGCCGCTATAATCAAAAATCTGCGGCTTGCCCGACCCATATTCAGGGCAACGTCCAACTACGGACATCTCGGGCGCGGCGACTTCACTTGGGAAAAGACCGACAAGGTCGAAGAAATAGCCAAGGTTCTCGCGAAATACACGATATAAAGAAAAAAGCAAGGCGCGCCTTGCTTTTTCTTATAAGACGCATCGCGAGCGAGCGGCGCGTCGTTTTGGAAAATGCAACTGGAAGGCGAAGTAAAAAACGTAATATTCCGCAGCGAAGAGACGGGTTACACCGTCCTCGACCTCAAGGTCGGGGATTCGCTTTTTACTGTAGTCGGAACAATGCCGCCCGTGTCGGCAGGGCAACGCCTCAAAGTGGAAGGCGATTTCAAGACCCGCAGTCTTTACGGCAGACAGTTTACGGCGGAGAAGGTTTACGTCGGGGCACCCTCGCGAGTGGACGGAATGATAAAATTCCTCGGCAGCGGGCTTATCAAAGGGTTGGGCCCCGTGACCGCGGCGGCTATCGTCGAGCGTTACGGAACCGATACCCTCGAGATGATGAAATATCCGATAGAGATTGCCAAGGTCAAGGGCGTCTCCCTGCGGAAGGCCACGGAATTCTGCCTTGCGTATTCGGGGCTTCAGAAACTGCAGTCCGCCGTTATGTTCCTTCAGGGTTTGGGACTCAGCGTGAACCTCGCGCTCAAGATTTACCGTGTCTACGGCGACTCAACGGAACAGAAAGTGCGCTCCAATCCTTATATGCTGGTCGACGACATAGAGGGTGTGGGCTTTGCGACCGCGGACAGAATAGCGGGGGAACTGGGGATTGCCCGCGACAGCGATTTCAGGATTTGCGCTGCCGTGAATTTCGTTCTTGCCGAAGCCTCGGCGAAATTCGGACACAATTATCTTCCCGAAAACGAACTTTTATCTTCCGCAATCGAACTGTTAAAACTCGATATTGAGGAAACGGAGCGCAGAGTTCGCGACAATATCGAGGATATGATTATGCTGGGCGAACTCGTCCGTTACGATACGGGTGAGTGCGTCGCTCTGCTTACCCGCCGCAGTTACAACATCGAAGTCGGAATTGCGCGCAGACTGGTCAGACTTGCCGCGGAAGCCGTTGATTTCCGTGTGGACGTTGCCGCCGAGGTGGCGCGATTCGAGAAGGAAGCGGGTTTCGAACTGCACCCCACGCAGGTGGAAGCCGTGCGCGCCGCGGTGGAAAACGGCGTGCAGATAGTAACGGGCGGCCCGGGCACCGGCAAAACCACGATAGTCAAATGCATTCTGCGTATGTTCGACAATCTGGGGCAGAAGGTCGCTTTGTGCGCCCCGACGGGCAGAGCCGCAAAACGTATGTCGGTCGCGACGGGCGCGGACGCGAAGACAATACACAGACTGCTCGAACTGGACTGGAGAGAGGACGGCGGTCATTTCAGTTACAACGAAAACAAGCCCTTGCTGCTCGACGCGGTCATAGTGGACGAAGTCAGTATGGTGGACGAATTCGTTTTCCACGCACTGTTGAAGGCTCTTCCGAGAGGTTGCCGTCTGGTGCTCGTCGGCGACAAGGACCAACTTGCCTCCGTGGGTGCGGGCAACGTGCTCGGCGACCTTATTCGTTGCGGACATTTCCCCGTCATCGAACTGACGCAGATATACCGTCAGTCCGAGGACAGCAAAATAGTGCCCAACGCTCACAAAATCAACCGCGGCGAAATGCCCGACCTCGACAACAGAAGCCGAGATTTTTTCTTTGAGGAAAGAGAGGACGGCGACGGCATAGCGCGCACTGCGACGGACCTTGTCACCAGACGCCTGCCCGATTATCTCGGAGTGGCACCGCTCGACATTCAGTTGCTTTGTCCTATGAAGCGAGGCAGCGCGGGAACAATAAATCTGAACAGAGTGTTGCAGAGCGTGCTCAATCCGCCTTCCCGCGACAAACGCGAAGCGCGGCAGGGTGAAAACCTCTTCCGCGAAGGCGACAAGGTTATGCAGACCAAGAACGATTACAACCGCGAGTGGAAGCAGGTGACGGACACCAAAGTGGAAAGCGGCACCGGGGTTTTCAACGGCGACATAGGCGTGATTGAAAGCATAAATCCGCATATAATGCAGTTTACCGTGCGGTTTGATGACGATAAAGTGGCGATATATGAATATTCCGACATTGAGGAACTGACGCTTGCCTACGCCGTGACCATACACAAATCCCAGGGCAGCGAATTCGATACCGTGGTCATCGCGCTTGACGCCAATTATATGCTGCAGACGCGCAATCTGCTTTACACGGCAGTCACTCGCGCAAAAAAAATGGTGGTTCTAGTCGGGGCTAAAAAGACGGTCGCCAGAATGATACGCAACAATGAAACAGCCAGGCGGTATTCTCTTCTCGTCAATCTCATAGACGACGAGGTCAGCGGGAGGGTTTTCCCGTGAAAGAGGGGCGCCGCAGAGACGGAAGGAAGTCGCCGGACGGAGGAGTTGCCGTGCGGAACAGACTTGCCGCGCTTTTTTCGCGGGCGGGGAAGTCGATTCGCGACGCGGTTTATCCCGAGAACATCACCTGCGACGTTTGCGGGGCGGAACTCGTCGCTCCGACAAGATACAATCTCTGTGCCGCCTGCACGGAAGAAATGCCTTTCGTAAGCGGACGCCGTTGTCTCAACTGCGGTCTGCCCGTCAACGACGAAGCGGACTGGTGTCTCAGGTGTATGAAAACGGACTCCGCTTATCTCCTGAACCGTTCTCCGCTGGTATATGCAGGCAAAGCGCGGGCGCTCGTATATTCGCTGAAATTCGGCGGCAAGAAATATATTGCCAAACTGCTCGGCGCGATGATGAGCGACACGTTTCTGAC
>USGA01000095.1 GCA_900554085.1 uncultured Clostridia bacterium
CAGCCTCGGCGACGGAGTAACACAGGAAGAATATGATTCGCGAAGATTTGAGAAACGTAGCAATAATAGCGCACGTCGACCACGGCAAGACCACGCTCGTGGACGGTATGTTGCGCCAGGCGGGTACTTTCCGCGAGAATCAGCAGGTGCAGACCTGCGTTATGGATTCGGGCGACCTCGAGAGAGAGCGCGGAATCACCATTCTTGCCAAGAATACTTCCGTCCATTGGAAAGGAATCAAAATCAACATAATCGACACCCCCGGACACGCCGATTTCTCGGGAGAGGTGGAGCGCGTGCTCAAAATGGTCAGCGGCGTGCTGTTGCTCGTCGACGCGGCGGAAGGTCCTATGCCACAGACCCGTTTCGTGGTGGAAAAAGCCCTGGACCTCGGGCTCAAGATAATCATCGTCGTCAACAAAATCGACCGTCCCGACGCGAGGACGTCCGAGATAGGCGACGAAGTGCTTGAATTGCTTCTGGACCTCGGTGCCGACGACGACAAGTTGCTCAGCCCCATTGTCTACTGTTCGGGCAAGAACGCCACCGCAACCCTGGACTACAACGTTCCCGGCAAAGATTTGCAACCTCTTTTCGATACCATCACGAGTTATATCGAACCGCCCGAGGGCGACCCCGACGGTCCTCTGCAGTTGCTTGTGTCCGCAATAGATTACAACGATTACGTGGGCCGTATCGGAATAGGTAAAATAGAGCGCGGCAAAGTGCGCGCGGGCGAAGAAGTGGTCGTTTGCGATTGCGAGGGTTTGTCCCCCTACAAGAGCAAAGTCGCCAATCTGTTCCAGATTGAGGGGCTCAAGCGCACCAACGTAGAGACTGCGGAAGTGGGCGACATCGTTTGTTTCAGCGGTATAGAATCCGTCAACATCGGCAATACGCTTTGTGCAACGACCAAGATTGACCCCGTTCCTTTCGTAAAGATTGGCGAGCCGACCATAGAAATGACTTTCTCCGTCAACGACAGTCCGTTCGCGGGCAGGGAAGGCAAGTTCGTCACTTCGCGGCAACTGCGCGACAGACTCTTCCGCGAACTCCTCAAGGACGTGTCACTCCGCGTCTATCACACCGACAGCCCCGACAAGTTCAAAGTGTGCGGCAGAGGTGAGATGCACCTCAGCATTCTCATCGAGACTATGCGCCGTGAGGGATACGAGTTCGGCGTGGGCACTCCGCAGGTCATCTTCAAAGAAATAGACGGCGAGAAGTGCGAGCCTATGGAGAGGTTGTTCCTAGACGTGCCCTCGGAAAGCGTGGGCGCCGTTATGGAGCGTATGGGCGTGCGCAAAGGCGAACTGGTAACGATGGAACCCCGCGGCAGCCGCATAAGAATGGAATTCAGGGTGCCGTCCCGCGGTATGTTCGGCTTCAAGAACGAGTTTCTCACCGACACAAAAGGCGAGGGCGTGATGAACCAACTGTTCGACGGTTATGCGCCTTTCAAAGGACAGATAACCCGCAGATTCACGGGGTCTCTCGTTGCTTTCGAGACGGGGGAAGCGGCCGCTTACGGACTGTTCAACGCACAGGACCGCGGCACGCTGTTCATTGACCCGCAGACGCCCGTCTACGAGGGTATGGTGGTGGGAATGTCCCCCAAAGCCGAAGACATACGCGTCAACGTCTGCAAGAAAAAGCACGTAACGAATATGCGTGCGGCCGGCTCCGACGAGGCGTTGCGTCTCGTCACTCCGCGCAAGTTCAGCCTCGAAGAAAGCCTCGAGTTCCTGAACGACGACGAAATGCTCGAGGTCACCCCCAAGAACATACGTATCCGCAAAGTTGTGCTCTCGGGCGCGGAACGCCTCAAAATGCAGTTCAAGAAATCGTAAGCCCGAAACGGCGCAAGCCCGGCGAGTTCGCTCGCACGGCGCGCGCCGACACGAAAACGGAATCCGAAAAGACGGCGCGTTCTGCGCCGTCTTTTTGTTTTCAGCAAAGAATGTCGTCGGTGTGATTATTTATTCTTGGGGGCGGCAAGGGGAGAGCCGCAATAGGGACAGACGGTTTTTTCGCCCGCTGTGCAGGTGACGGGAGCCCCGCAACGGGGACAATCGAAGTGCACTTCCGTGGGCGCGAGAGCGGTATTCTCGTTGAGCACGAGGCAGTCGCCTTCCAGTTTGTATTCCGTGAGATACCCTTTCCGCACGCAGTTGACCAGCAGCGTGCGCGTTTCTTTGTCGTTCTTTCCCAGGCGCGCGGCAAGTTCGTTCACCGTATAGAGGTGTTCGTTCCTGACGGCGGCGACAATGGTGAGTTCGGAATTGGCGGTGCCGAACATCACCCACCCCATAGGCGTGCCGTAGAATCCGAATACGGTGAAAACTATGCCGATGCCCATCATAACCTTGTAGCCTATGCGGGCGGCGTGCATTGCGCCGTGACCTTCGTCGGGACCTATTGCTCCGACGATAATCATCGGTATCCCGGCGACGAGCATTACCGAAAGTATGACGGCGAGCACAAATCTGCGGGTGCGTGTCTTTGCGGCTTTGTCCATATATTCCTCGCTTCGCGTTTCGCGTCCGACGACCGAATCGCGTGTTAAAATATTATTATTCGCTATACAA
Organism: uncultured Clostridia bacterium; assembly: GCA_900554085.1. Lineage (GTDB taxonomy): Bacteria > Bacillota > Clostridia > Christensenellales > CAG-917 > Limadaptatus. The sequence continues at coordinate 2,589 of USGA01000095.1, forward strand.
GTGCCTGTTTATGCGCTTTGTTGCGTATTGCGCGTTGCCGCGCGCTCTTCGCACAGTAAGGTCAGGCGTAGACGACGTACTGAGCAAGCATAAGTATACCTATGGTCGCCAGCAGCAATGTGAACTGTATCTTGCCGCTCCACCTGAGCCACTTGGGATAGTTGACGGTGGTCATTCCGAGTATGAGCAGCAGCCCCGCATTGGTGGGCAGCAACACGTTGGCGAAGCCGTCACCGTAAGCGAAGGCGAGCACCGCCACTTGTCCGTCGATACCCAGTTGGGTGCACATCGCGCCTATCATAGGCATAAGCAGGAAGGCTTTTGCGGAGCCCGACGGAATGAATATCTCGAAGATGAATATAGCGGCGTAGACCAGCAGGATTATCACGGCGGGGGATTGCCCGCGGCAGGCTTCGGTCACCTTGTAGAGAATGGTGTCCATAACGTTGCCTTTTTCCATAATATAACGCACGCCGCTCGCGACGAGTATCATCGCGACTGCGGGCAACAGGGTCAGCAGACCTTTGCCCAATTTTCTGAAAAGTTCCTTGCCTTTCAGCCCGCACATTATGCAGGCGCCTATTCCCGCCACGACGTAGATTGCCACCGTTATGTAGAGAATGTAATCGGCCAGAGAGAAATCTCCGAGCGCGGGTATGTAGTGCGGCTGTATGAATATCGACAGCACCGCGAAGAATACCACTACGAGCATCCATACCGCGAACCATTTCAGCGCTTTGGATTTGCCCTCGTCGTAGACGAAAGCGGCGCTCGAGAAATCGAATCCGTGTTTTTTGCGGGTGTCTTCAATGTAGACCGGCGATTTCTGAGGGCGTTTCTCGATTTTCCGCGCGTAAGGGAAGATGAATCCCATAAGTATTATGTAGGCCGCCGCGAAAGTGAGCAGTCGCATAGATATGCCCGAGAACATCGGTATGCCCATAAGATTCTGGGATATTCCCACCGTGAACGGATTGACTACGCCCGCAGCAAAACCGAAGCACGCCGCAAGCACGGATATTCCCAGCCCTACCAGCGCGTCCCACCCGAAGGCGTAGCACAGCAGCACCACCACGGGCACGAGAGGAATGAGTTCCTCGAACATACCCGCCGACGACCCCAGGAACATAAACGCCAGCGGCATAATGAACAGCAGAGCGTATTTTCTGGTCTTGAATTTGTTACGGAGAGATTCCACCATATAGACCAGAACGCCCGTATGGTCCAGCGCCGTGAATACCGCGCCTATGACGAGCAGGAGGGCAATGAGCGCCCATACCATAAGCGAGCCGTCCATACTCGGGTCGAGCACCAGGAAGGGAGCGAACACCGCCTGCCACCATTTGAGAGTGTCGAGAGAGGGGTCCTCGCGATAGGAATCGGGCACAATCTGTTCGTTGCCGTTGGCGTCGGGAATTCTGTCGTACGCGCCGCGCGGAAGCACCTGCGTAAGCACTATTGCGAAGATGACCAGCACCAACACTATGGCCACCGCGGTTACGACGGCTTTCTTTGAAATTTCAATGGTGCGGGGCGGTTTTTTTGCCGCTTCTCCGCTCACAAAGGGGGCGGCGTCCGTGCGGACGTATCCGAC
>USGA01000096.1 GCA_900554085.1 uncultured Clostridia bacterium
GACGTGCTTAAGCCCGACGACGTGCGCGCTATGGCAAAGGACGCCGTGGTATTCGCAATGGCGAATCCGTCCCCCGAAATTATGCCCGACATCGCAAAAGCCGCGGGCGCAAGGGTGGTTGCCACGGGCAGAAGCGATTATCCCAACCAGATAAACAACGTGCTTGCGTTCCCCGGTATTTTCCGCGGCGCGCTGGACGCCAGAGCAAAGGACATTACCGAAGAAATGCAGATTGCGGCGGCACGGGCGATTGCCGGGTTGGTCGCCGACGACGAACTGAACGAGGAGTACATTCTTCCGCGCGCGTTCGACAGGCGTATCGCGCCCGCCGTCGCGGCTGCTGTTGCCGCCTGCGCGAAAAAACGGGTGTAAAGGGTATATAAACAACCGTCGTTTTGGCGGTGAGGGCGGGGCGGTTGCTCCGCCTTTGCTTTTTGCGCGGCGGTGCGGAGACGGGCGCGCAATCGCGCCGCTCCCGCGCGACGTCGCGGGCGCGGCGCACGCCTACGCGCTTGACATTGCGGGCGTTATCTATTACTATTTACGGTATGCGGAGTGAGGCAAAACCCTCTTCCGTCAGGCCAATAAAGGAATTACGGAGAGAATATGTCAAGGAAAGTTACTGGTCTTGTTCTCGAGGGCGGCGGCGTCAAGGGCGCATACGAACTCGGCGCGCTCATTGCGCTTTACGAGCGCGGTTATACTTTCGGTGCGGTTGTCGGTACGTCCATAGGCGCGCTCAACGGCGCCGTGATTGCTTCGCAGGGTATAGACGACCTCGAAAGATACTGGGAAGAGACCAAGGATTGCCCCATATTCGATTTCGACAGCGACACCGTCGCGAATTTCAGACAGAAAGATTTCGACCTCGACCGCATAATCGCCACGGGCAAAAAATTGCTTAAGGCGCGCGATATAATCCGTCAGTCTTACGAAAAGGGATTGGCTTTCGTGCGCAAGAACCTCGACGAGGCGGCGATAAGAAAGAGCGGTATCGACTTCGGTCTGGTCGCCTACAACCTTTCGGATATGAAAGCGTTCGAGGCTATGAAAAAGGATATTCCCGAGGGAAAACTCGTCGATTATGTAATCGCTTCGGCGTGCTTCCCCATTTTCCCGCCCATAAACATCGACGGCAAGAAGTATATCGACGGCGGAGTGTACGACAACCTTCCCATAAACCTTATCGCACGGGCGGGCTGGACGGATATGGTGGTCATTCGCACGCACCCCTTGTCCAAAGAGCCCAAGCGCAGAATAGAGAAGCCCGACTTGGACATAACTTACATTGCGCCGTCGGACGACCTCGGACGCGCTATGGCTTTCTCGCCCGAGCGCATCGAGAATCTGAAACAACTCGGCTACCGCGACGCCGTTGCCGTGCTTGACGGTGCGGCTCCCGCCTCGGACGGCGATACGGTGAAGTGATGTCCTCCAAATTCCTGCTCATCGACGCCAACAGCCTCATTCATCGCGCCTATCACGCCCTTCCCAATCTCAAAAGTTCAAAAGGGCAGTACACGGGCGCGATCTTCGGTTTCGTCAATCTGTTCCTGAAAATCGTCAAGGAGCAAAAGCCCACTCACGTTGCGGCGGCTTTCGACCTCAAGGGGCCGACTTTCCGCCACGAGATTTATCCTCAGTATAAGGGCACCCGTCGTCCTATGGACGAGGAACTTGCGGTGCAGTTTCAGCCCATTAAAGACTTGCTCGGCCTTATGGGTGTGAGGTGCGTCAGCAAAGAGGGATACGAGGCGGACGACGTGCTCGGCACTCTGTCCTGCACTGTGAACGGCGAGTGCATAGTGCTGACGGGCGACCGCGACAGCCTGCAACTGGTGTCGGATACCACCAGGGTTTTCCGTACGGTGAAGGGCGTCACGGATATAGAGGTGTACGACCTCGCGAGGCTCGCCGAAGACGGTTTTACTCCCGATACATTCATCGATTACAAGGCGTTGCGCGGCGACCCCAGCGACAACATTCCGGGTGTGCCCGGCGTGGGCGAAAAGACCGCAAAGCAACTGCTCGACAGTTACGGTACGCTCGAGGGCGTGCTCGAACACGCCGACGAGGTTAAAGGGAAACTGGGTGAGAATCTCCGTGCCAACCGCGAAAAAGCCGAACTCTCCAGAAAACTCGCCACGATAGTCAAGGATGTGCCTCTCGGAGTATCCGAGGAGGATTTGCGCTTCGAGAACGTCTATTCCGCGGAAGTGAAAGCGAGGCTCAGCGAATACGAACTCAATTCGCTTATTCCGCGAATGAATTTCGCGGCGGGAGCCGACCTCCCCGCAGTGGCGGCCGTCGAGAAAAAAGTCGTCACGGTATCGTCGTCGCAAGAGATTGCGAAAGCCGTGTCGGGCGACGAAGTTGCCGTCGTGATAGGGGACGAGATAACTTTTTCCTGCGACGGAGTGGCGGAGTTCCGCGTCGATTGCGCGGTTGACCTTTTCGGCGGCGGTATGGACTTCGAGGCGGCGGCACGGGAACTTGCCGCGGCCGTTGCAGACAAGAGGCTGATTTGCTACGATTTCAAGCGGCTCATCAAGAAATACGGTTTTGCAAACGCTGAGTTCTTCGACGTTATGATTGCCGCCCATCTCGTGCGGGGCAGCGCGCCCATAAAGTCGTTGGACGCCGTGCTCGGCACGGGAGACGTCGCTTCCGCGGCGGACCTTTTCCGCTTCGCCGACGAGGCCCGCAAAAGCATAAAGTCGCAGGGGCTGGAAAAAGCGTTCTACGAAGTGGAGTTGCCGCTTGTGCCGGTGCTTGCCGATATGGAGCGCATCGGCGTGTGCGTGGATTCGGACGCGCTTGCCGCGCTCAAAGTCAAATACGAGGATAAACTTTCGCGTCTCTCCGAAGAAATTTTCGCGCTGGCGGGGCAGACTTTCAACATCGCGTCTCCCAAGCAACTCGGCGAAATACTTTTCGACAAACTGGGGTTGCGCCACGGGAAAAAGACCAAGACGGGGTGGTCCGTCGGGGAGGAGACCCTTTCCGCCGTTGCCGCCGACCACCCGATTGTCGCGATGATACTCGACTGGCGGCACTATTCCAAGTTGCTCGGGACTTACGTCACGGGTATGCAGCCGCTCGTCACACGTGGGAAGATTCACACCGAATTCAATCAGTGCGTTACTGCGACGGGCAGGCTCAGTTCCACGGGACCCAACCTGCAGAATATTCCCGTGCGCGGAGAGGAAGCAAAGGACGTCAAGTCCGCGTTCACGGCTTCCGATGGCTGCGTGCTCGTGTCTGCCGACTATTCGCAGATAGAACTGCGTTTGCTTGCGCACTTCAGCGGCGACGAGAATCTCGTGCGGGCGTTCGTGGAGGGCAACGACATTCACGCGCTCACCGCGGCAAGCATTCTGGGTATTCCCGTATCGGAGGTTACGCCCGCCGAGCGCAGGGACGCCAAAGCCGTCAATTTCGGCATAATCTACGGTATGAGCGACTTCGGGCTTGCCGAAAATCTCGCAATACCGAAATACAAGGCCAAGGAATTCATAGACAAGTACTTCCTTGCTCACCCGTCGGTGCGCGCCTATCTCGACGGTTGCATCAATTCCGCCCGCGAGACGGGTTTTGCCGTCACGCTTTTAGGCAGAAAGAGGGCGCTGCCCGAAATTAATTCGTCCAATTATCATCTGCGTACGGCGGCGGAACGTATGGCTATGAATACGCCTCTTCAGGGTACGGCTGCGGAGATAGTCAAAAAGGCTATGCTTGCGGTGCATAAGAGGCTGGAGAATATGCGGGCGAAAATGATATTGCAAATACACGACGAACTCGTCGTCGACGCTCCCGAGGAGGAAGCGGACGAGGTCGTGAAGATTTTGAAAGAGGAGATGGAGAAGGCGGTCGAACTCAAAGTCCCGCTCGTCGTTGACACCAACGCGGCGAGACGCTGGGGAGACCTCAAATGAGTATGAACATTGCTATTATCGGCGGAGTGGGAAGCGGCAAAACCGAGGTGTTGAAAGTGGCGCGCGAAATGGGCATAACGGCTCTTTCCGCGGACGAGATAAACGCCGAACTGCTCAGAAATCCGCAGTATGTCGAAAAAGTGGCAAGCATTTTTCCGGATTGCGTGGTGTGCGGCGTCGTCGACAAGGCGCGC
>USGA01000097.1 GCA_900554085.1 uncultured Clostridia bacterium
ACACAAGCGACACGATGAGCCGCACCCGCATTTTACGCGTTTCTTCGACGCGCGCACCCGAGCGCCCGGCAATCTCGGAGTTTTTGTCGGGCTTGCTTTTCGACGACTGCGCCGAATCGGATTGTTCCGCATAAGCGCCGTAACCCGCGCCTTTTACAACCGCCGCAATGCCGTCTTCGTTTATTACGTTTTCGTCGAAATCGACCTGCATTGTACCCGTCAGAAGATTGACGGAAACCGAGCGGACCCCGTCCGCTTTGCCCACCGCTCTTTCGACGTGAGACGAACACGCCGAACACGTCATACCCGTTACCGTGAATTTCCGTTTCATAGTCCACCGCTCTCCGAAACTCCGCCACGCCCTGCATTATGCACAACGCGCGTTTTAACTTTGCTTTTACGGACGATTAAACGCTTTTTTGTTTTCTGCCGCACATACACCCCACGGGGGTGTGGTATTATTGTACTTCGTATCTCTTGTTTTGTCAAGCAGGCGACCGAGCAAAAAAACACCCCGCCGACCGCGGGGTGTAAATTGCTCTAACAAATCTTCATATCTGGAAACGGTAATACAGATACGAGAAGAAATTGACGGGCTCGAGGAATATGGCCGCCCTTTTCATCTGTTCGGCGATGCGAGGCATTGCGGGGGTGATGGCCGCGGCCTGTCTTATATCCAGCGACGCCACGAAGTTCTCCGCGCCGACGTCCGAAGACACGGCGACGGTGACCGTCTTGCTCTCCCCGGGCATAAGGTCGAAGAAATTGTCCGAGAAAGGCCCCTCGGCAAGCGGAGAAAACAATCCCGCGAACCTCGTGAATTTGTCCGCGGTTAGCGTAAGTTCCACCGTGCCGTCCTTGACATCGGCGGCAACCTTGACGTCGGCAAGCGGCAATTTCAGTTTGTTTTCGTTGCCGAACACCAGTGTGCGCCTGCTCACTTCTCCGCCGTTTTCGTCCAAAAACAGCACGCGCGCCGCGCAGGCTCTGACCTGTCGTTTGCACCGCGCCACTTCGGCAAAAGGCACGAAAGCCACTTCCGCGCCCGACAGCGGTTCCGCCACGAAAGACACCTCTTTCTCGTAAAGTTTGCCCGTGCCGTCCATTTTGACCACTTCAATTCTGGCAGTCAGAGAACGGGCGCGGCGCGTGTCGTTGAGCGCCCACACTCTTATGCCCTTTTTGTCGTAATAAACACTTGCCGACAACGGAGCAAAGAAATGTTTTGCCCGATAATGAAGACACTTGAGCCTGCCCTCGTAATCTATTCCAGCCCACGAGCATACGGGCCAGCAATCGTTGAGTTGCCAGTAAAGCGCGCCGTTGCACCTGCCTCTGTTTCGCCTCCAATGCTCGACGGCGTCCGATACGCATTCGCTCTGGCACACCTGGGACAAATAGATGTAATCTGCAAACTTATCCGGCAGGCGGAAGCGCGAGGCGATATAGTAGACCATTTTTTTATTGCCGCTCGCGCACTTCTGGTGAGCCTTGAAGACCTCGGAAGAAAGGCTGAGGTCCTGCGGTCCCGCGAATGTTGCAACGGTCTTGGGGTCGGGAATGGATTCAAAGCCGAATTCGCTGCAGAAACGCGTGTTGCGGCGACGGTAATAGGTAAGAGGTTGCAAACCGTGCCAAACCGCCCAGAGATGAGTATCGCCTATGTTGTCGCTCTGCACGTTTTTGAGGAAGGCGTTGCCGCAGGGCGACCCGGGTATATACGGAGTCGCGCCGTCCAGTTCCTCCACCCAACGCGGAAGAATGTGATAGAAGAACTGTTCGTTCCACTTCATATCGGATTTGCGGGCAATCCAGTTCACGCTCATTGCTTCGAGTTCGTTATTTCCGCACCAAAGCGCAAGAGACGGGTGTTCACGCAGCCTTTCGACATTGTAAACCACCTCTTCGCGCACATTGTTGAGATAATCCTCGTCGTAGAAAGGATATATCAGGCAGGCGAATCCGAAGTCCTGCCACAGCAGTATACCCTTGCGGTCGCACATATCCGCAAGTTCGTCCGACGCGTAATATCCGCCGCCCCAGATTCTTATCATATTGAAATTGGCGTCGACGCAGGCGTCTATGAGTTTTTCGAGTTTTGCGGAGTCGGTGCGCGTGACGAAACTGTCGGTGGGAATCATATTGGCGCCTTTTGCAAACACTCTCACGCCGTTCAACACAAAACAGAAGTCCTCGCCGTACGAATCCTTGCCCCTCGACAGCGTAATGGTACGCAGACCCGTGCTGCGCTCCTTTCGGGAAACGACCTCCGCGCCCGCCACGATTTCGGCAACGACTTTGTAAAGAGGCTGCTCGTCCGTGTCCGAAAGTTCCCTTATCCACCAAAGCCGCGGGTTCTCCACGTTGAAAGAAAATTCCGTCTTCTCGCCGAACGCCGTTTCGCTCACGCTTTCCTCCCCGTTCGGGGAAACCAGACGAACCCTGACGACAACGTCGTCTGCGGCGGATAACTTCTCCGAGGTCACTTCCACGCCGAGAGTCACTCTGCCCTCACTGTGACTTTGCCTGACGCGCACCGCTCTAATGTGCGCCGTCGAACGGGTCTCTATGCGGATATCGCCCGATATACCGCTTGGCGGCAGGACGGGACCCCAGTCCCAGCCGAAATGGCATTGCGGTTTGCGAATGTGGTCAATTCCGTCCAGCCCGTTAAGATTGGACGGAGTCCCGCACCTTTTTTTCATACCCAGGATATACCGCACGGGTGAAGCGATGACGATTTCGATTACGTTGCGCCCGACGTGCATAAAATCCTTGACGTCGAATTCGTGCGCGACGTGACAGTTATCGGCGGTGGAAACCGTCTCGCCGTTCACAAGCACGGTGGCAAGAGTGTCGAGTTGTCGGCACACCAACACGACGCGGTCGGCGGACAAAGTCGTTTCGTCGACGTCGAAATAACGCGTCCAACGCCAGTCGTGCTCGGCAACCCAAAGCGACTTTTTTTCGTTTGTGCCGACGAAAGGGTCTTCTATCGCCCCCGCCCGCATCAAATCCAGATAGTTGCACGACGGTACCGTGGCGGAATACTCCCGCCCGTCCGTAAGGTCTTTCAAGGCCCAATTGCCGTTCAAATCAATCATATACGCTCTCCGAAAGCATTTCTCCGACAAAATAATATATCATTCGCGCCGCAAATTCAAGCATTACGATTTTCACGACGCGATATAAACGTATTATCCTCCGAAAGCGAGCGAAAAAACGATTTCGGAACAGGTCTGCGCCGCATTTGCTCAATCGCTTGCAAATTCCCTTGCCCTGTTGTAGAATAATCGTCGCACGGAAGCGTACCGAAGTGGTCATAACGAGCCGCACTCGAAATGCGGTGACGGGGTAACTCGTCCGTGGGTTCGAATCCCACCGCTTCCGCCATTAGTGAATAATACGAACTCTGAAAACGGGTTCGTATTATTTTTTGCCGTTGATTACTTCGGCATCATCGTTGAACTAAAATAAACGCTCCAAATTTTGCCGTTTCGTGGCGGCTATCGTAGCACAGATTTCGCAGAAGTCAATGCAAAAAAATATCGCTTAAAAATCAAATATATCTTAACTTAAAAGTCGGGAAGAAATTTCTTCTCGGCTTTTTCTTTTGCTTTGAAAATCTAACAACTCCAACTCAATATTTTTTCGTGGCCGTTTGACTTCTGGTTTCTTTACTTCCAATAGACAGACCTATGCTCAATCGGTGCTGCTCAGCTACTGCCGAAAGGCAAAATAAATTTGGAGGTAAATCCTATGGAAAACAAAGTCTCCCAAATTCCTGAATTCAAGAAATATTATCTCTCGGAATTCGAACTCTATGACGGTGAAGAATTCATCACTTTCAACATCGTAGGAATCGATGCTGCCAAGAATGAAATCCAGATAGCCGTTACCAACAGAGGCAAAATTCAAGAGGTGCAGAACGATAAAAACCAATAAAGAGAAAGCCATGCGCGGCGGAAAAGCGGCAGCCGGTCCCCAAGCGGGTTAGCGGGGACGGCTCCGCGCCGCCGCGCTTTCGGTTTGGTTTTTCGTTTTATTTTTGTTGTCTTTTTCGTGGCGTGTGCTTGGCTGCGGCGCCCGAGCGCGAAGCGCGAAGGTTTGTGGTGCGGC
>USGA01000098.1 GCA_900554085.1 uncultured Clostridia bacterium
AGTCCAGAGAAGACACTCGTCTGCGTTACCGTTTCCTCGACCTGCGCAATCCCGAAGTCAAGGAAAAAATCGTTTTCCGCGCAAAGGTTGTCAGTTGGTTGCGCAACAAGATGACGGAAATGGGATTCCTCGAAATCGCAACGCCCATTCTTACGGGTTCGTCTCCCGAGGGTGCGCGCGACTTCATAGTGCCGTCCAGACTGCACCCCGGCAAATTCTATGCGCTTCCGCAGGCTCCGCAGCAGTATAAGCAACTGCTTATGACTTCCGGATTCGACAGATATTTCCAGATTGCTCCCTGTTTCCGTGACGAGGACGCCAGGGCGGACAGAAGCCCGGGCGAGTTCTATCAGTTGGACACCGAGATGTGTTTTGCGGGGCAGGAAGACGTCTTTGCCGTTATGGAAGAGGTGCTGACGGGAGTCTTCACCGCATTCAGCGACAAGAAAGTTGACAAGGGACCGTACCGCAGGATAAGTTACCGCGACGCAATGCGCGATTACGGTACCGACAAGCCCGACCTCAGAAACCCCCTCATCATAAAGGACGTCACGGACATACTGAGCGGCGCGGCGCCTTTCTTCACCGAGGATAAGACGGTCAAAGCCGTCGCAGTCGAGAATTTCTCCGAGACGAGAAAGTTTATCGACGCGCTCACCGAAAAGGTCAAGCAGAACGGCGCCGAAAATATGTACTGGTTCCGTCTCGACGACAACGGCGCTCCCGTGGGCGGAATTTCCAAGTTTGTGGGAGACCGTCTCGACGCGCTCAGGGAACGGCTGGGAATCGGCGCGGGCTCTTTCGTTGCCATCGTCGCGGAGAAGAGCGGCGCGGACAAACAGGCCGGATTCGTGCGTACCGAACTCGGTGTGGGGCTCGACCTGCTCGAAAAGGACGCCTACCGTTTCTGCTGGATAGTGGACTTCCCGATGTACGAATACGACGACGAGGGCAATCTCACTTTCTGTCACAATCCTTTCAGTATGCCGCAGGGCGGACTCGAAGCGCTCGAGACCAAGAACCCTCTCGACATTCTCGCCTATCAGTACGACAGCGTCGTCAACGGTGTGGAACTCTCTTCCGGTGCGGTCAGAAACCACGAGCCCGCAATTATGGAAAAGGCGTTTGAAATCGTCGGATACGGAAAAGATGTCATCGAGAAGAAATTCTCCGCTCTTTACAACGCGTTCAAATTCGGTGCGCCCCCGCACGCGGGTATCGCTCCCGGCGTGGACAGAATCGTTATGCTGCTGCTCGGCGAGCCCAATATCCGCGAGGTCATAGCGTTCCCGATGGACCGCAACGCCCGCGACCTGCTTATGGGCGCTCCGTCGGAAGTCACCGAAAGACAACTTGCCGACGTGCACATCAAACTCGACCTTCCTCCCGAGGGAGACAAAAAATGAAAAGAGCCGCCGAGGCGGCAGAGTGTTGCAAAACGCAACGGTATAAAATATAATTCATTTACCGAACACGCCCGAGAGCGCGCACGCGCGACAGGGCGGCGGCAGGAGAAAGATATGAACAAAAAGAGAATTTGCGCCGTGGCAGTGATGATTATCGTGCTGGTCAGCGCGATATTCGTCCTTACCGCCTGCAATAAATACAAGTGGGATTCCATCGGCGCGGGCGACAGTGCGGGTACCGTCGTGTCCAACGGCGGCTACTACGTCGAGCAGGGCGGCTATGCCTACTTCATCAACGGTTACGTCGGCGACAACGACGCCAACGACTGGGGCACGCCCTATAAGCAAAGCATAATGCGTGCCGCGCTCAAAGAGGACGGAACAATCGACAATTCCACGGCGAAAGTCGTGGTGCCCAAGAGCATTTACAACCAGAACGTCAACGGCGGTTTCGCGATTTACGGCGACTGGATTTATTACGCCACCCCCAACAACGACGAAGACAACACGGGCACGGCGTCCACCACTCACACCGACTTTATGCGCACCAAGACCGACGGAAGCATTACGCAACTCATCGGCACCATAAATTCGCGTTCGTCCAACTATCTCTTCACTCCCACCCGAGTGTTGTTCTCCACCGATAGCAACGCCACGGTGTATTATTTCGATTTTTCGGGAATGAAAGAGAACAAGAGCCTCAGCAACCGCAAAGGCGTCACCGAGGGCGCGCTCATCGAGAACGCCACCAGCGTGGTGTGGGGCTATGACCTCTCCCGCGAAGCCGGTGCGGGCGCGCAAGTCTCCGATTATGTCTTCTACACCGAGAAACTGACCGACGAGACCAACAGTTACGAGTTCTACAACAAACTGTGCTGCGTTCGTTACGACGGCACCGACAGGCGTGTGTTGCTCGACAACACGTCCTTCCTTGCCGAAGGGGACAACTATCTGAACACTCCCGAAAAGGTCTTCAACTTCTCGCTGTCCAAACTGTATTACGAAAGCGACAACGAGGTCACGCTTTACTATACCAAGAGCATAGAGGTCAATTCCTCTTCCGTTTCCGTCGGGCTGTACAGCAACACGTTCACGCTGGACGGCGGGCTGAGCGCCGCAGGCGAGAAACGCCTCACCGAAAACTCCACCACCACTTTCTTCGCTATGGGCAAGCAGGACGGAATACTGGTGCTTGACAACTCCAAATATTACCTCGTGACGGGTACGGAGGAGGGTGACGTCAAACTCTCTGACCGCGTGACCGTAATCGGAGCGACGTCCACCGTGCAGGCTGTCATCGGCGGTTACGTGTATTACACGGATTCCAACGCGCTGTACCGCATCAACCTCGACGCGGCGTCCAACGAGGGCAGCCCCAACGCCGAGCAGGTAGTCTCCGCAGGGGTCAAGACCGATTGGCTCAACCTCGAATTCGTGGTCAAAGGTGCAAACGTGTTCTTCTTCTATTTCGATACCGAAGAATACACCTACACATCCTATGTCAATCTTGCCGCATTCGACGGCGAAGTGCTCACCCCCGTGATGATAGGGGATATGACGCAGGCGGACAAGGACGCCAAGGCGGAAGAGGAAGCCGAGGAAGAATAAAACATACATTACCCGAAAGCGGAAAGCCGCCCGCGTTGCGGACGGCTTTTTTCGCGGGGAGGATAAAGTGACGGCATTCGTAACGGGAGGAAGCAAGGGTATAGGCGCGGCCGTAGTGCGTGCGCTGGCTCCGCGCGGCAATGTCGCGTTCACGTACAATTCGTCCGAAGAAAGCGCGTTCGCACTGGAACGCGAACTTGCGTCTTTCGGAGGAGTGAAGGCATTCCGTTGCGACGTGCGCGACCCGGCGTCCGTGGAGGAGACCGTCTCCGCCGTGCGCGCCAGATTCGGCTCGCCTGACATCGTAGTGAACTGTGCGGGCGTGTCTCTCAGGAAACTTTTTCAGGACACTTCGGAAGAGGACTGGCGAGAAATGTTTTCCGTCAATTGCGACGGCGCCTATCGCGTAACACGTGCGTTCCTTCCCGATATGCTCGCGAAAAAACGCGGCGCGGTTGTCAACGTGTCGTCCGTGTGGGGGAGCGTCGGCGCCAGTTTCGAGGTGGCTTATTCCGCGTCGAAAGCCGCGCTCGAGGGGCTCACGCGCGCGTTGGCTAAGGAGGTCGCGCTCTCGGGCGTGCGCGTGAACGCGGTCGCCCCCGGTGCCGTGGACACCGATATGATGAGGGTTTATTCGGCGGAGGAAATCGCTTCGGTGGAGAGAGACATACCTCTCGGACGGCTGGCTTCGCCCGACGAAATCGCCGCCGCGGTTCTTTTCTTGCTCGACAACGGCTATGTTACGGGGCAGACGCTCACCGTCGACGGTGGGTTCACCCTTTAGGAGGAATATGGAGGAAGCAAAAGTCTTATCCTGCGCAGATACCGCGGGTGCGGAGAGCAACGTCCTCTCCGAAGAAAACATAACTTCCGCAGAAGAGTACTGCCGTTCGCTGACGGCGAATCTCGCGGAGTTTCAGGGCAGACTTGCCACGGCGCGCTCCGAAAAGGAATGCGCGCGTTTTCTCAGGGACGAAGCGTGCGGAGCGGCAACCACACGACTTGAGGCTTTCAAAGCCTCGCCGCTTGCGGGAAGAACGGCGAGCGCGCTTATGGCGGTGGCGTATT
>USGA01000099.1 GCA_900554085.1 uncultured Clostridia bacterium
CAACAGGCGGAGGTTTTCTCGGAGGCAATCGACCTCGACGGGATTATCCTCACCAAACTGGACGGCACCGCAAAAGGCGGCGTGGTTATGGCTATTTCCGTGGAACTTGAACTTCCCGTCCTTTATGTCGGCGTCGGCGAAAAGATAGACGACCTCATTCCTTTCGACGCCAACGATTTCGTGGACGCGCTGGTGTGACGCTACCGTGCCCGTGCCGCGACGGCGCCTCCGGGGGTTGCCTTCGCCGGACGCGCTCAACCCCGGTCAAATTCAACTAGTTTACGCTAAATAGAGCAGCAGAAAGATGTCGCAGTCGGTTGACATCTTTTTTGTTTTGCGTTATCATACTGTCAAGGCGTTCGCCTTTACAAAGGCTGCGACCTTTACAGGTATGGACAGATTCGAAATAAGCACGCTTCGCGTTTACTACGGCGCGTTGCTCACCGAAAGACAGAACGAACTTCTCAGGTTGCACTACGACGAGGATATTTCCCTCGGGGAACTCGCCGATATGTATTCGGTGTCGCGTCAGGCGGTGCTTGACGGAATCAAACGCGGAGAGTGCGCTCTCAAGGAGTTCGAGGACAAACTCGGACTTGCCGGGCGCGACGGACGGGCGGCGAAAACGCTGTCCGACGCGGAAGACGCGTTGTCACGCGGCGACACCGTCGGGTGCGCGCGGCTCATTGGGGCGGCAAAAGCCCTTCTGGAGGAATGATGTCAGTTTTCGAGAACCTATCCGACAGAATGAATCACATATTTTCCAAACTCCGCAACAAAGGAAAACTCACGGAGTTGGAAATCAAGCAGGCTATGCGCGAAATTCGCGTTGCTTTGCTCGAGGCGGACGTCAATTACGCCGTCGTCAAGGATTTCGTCGCGACGGTCAGCGAAAAGGCGCTCGGCGAGGACATACTGAAGTCGCTCACTCCCGCCCAACAGATTGTCAAGATAGTCAACGACGAACTGGTCGCGCTTATGGGGTCCACCCACCGCAAACTTGCCGTCTCCGACCGTCCTCCCACGGTTTATATGATGTGCGGCCTGCAGGGTGCGGGCAAGACCACTATGTGCGGCAAACTTGCTCTCTACCTCAAGAAGCAGGGCAAGAAACCGCTGTTGGTGGCTTGCGACGTGTACCGTCCCGCGGCGATTCAGCAACTGCAGATAGTCGGCAAGAAAGTGGGCGTCGAAGTTTACGAGGCGGGGCAGGGAGACCCGGTCAAGATTGCGGCGGCAGGTATCGCGCACGCTCTCAAGAACGGATTCGACCCCGTCATCATCGACACGGCGGGCAGATTGCACATCGACGAGAAACTTATGAAGGAACTCATCGACGTCAAGCGCGAGGTGAGACCCGCCGAAATCCTGCTTGTCGTGGACAGTATGACGGGACAGGACGCCGTAACCGTTGCGGATACCTTCAACAAGACTCTCGATGTCACGGGCGTGATAATGACAAAACTCGACGGAGACACCCGCGGCGGCGCCGCATTGTCGATAAGAGCGGTCACGGGCAAACCCATCAAGTTCAGCGGCACGGGCGAGAAACCCGAGGACCTGGAGCCTTTCCACCCCGAACGTATGGCGAGCCGTATTCTCGGAATGGGCGACGTCCTGACGCTTATCGAAAAGGCGGAACAGGCGTTCAGCAAGGAACAGGCGGAGCAACTGCAAAAGAAACTGCGTGAAAATTCATTCACTCTCGAGGATTATCTGGAGCAACTCGACAGCGTCAAGAAAATGGGCGGAATCGGCAGTATGATGCAACTCGTCCCCGGGCTTGCCGGAAGAATGGGCAAGCAGGAAATCGACGAGGACAAGATAATGCGCTCCAAGGTAATCATTCAATCGATGACCCCCAAGGAACGCCGCAATCCCGACATAATCAAAGGCAGCCGCAGAAAGCGTATCGCGCAGGGCAGCGGAACCTCCATTCAGGAAGTGAACCAGTTGCTCAAGCAGTTCGAGATGACGCGGGATATGATGAGCCGTATGCAGAAAGGCGGTATGAAAGGCTTGCGCGGAATGAAAGGTATGCCTCCGGGCGGATTCCCGTTCTGACGCATTCCGCATTTTATTACTCTGAAACAAATTTATAAACTCGCTCTACGAGCGCAAAGGAGAAAACAGTTATGGTCAAACTCAGACTCACCAGAATGGGCGCAAAGAAAAACCCCTTCTATCGCATCGTCGCCACCGATTCCAGAAAAGCCCGCGACGGACAGTACATCGAGCAAATCGGCATCTACGACCCCGTCTCCGACCCGAAGGTTGTCAGAATCGACGCAGACCTTGCCAAGAAGTGGCTTGCAAACGGCGCACAACCCACCGATACCGTCCGCAACCTTTTCAAGCAGCAGGGCATTCTGTAAGGTGATTTATGACTGAACTCGTTGAATATCTCGTCGGTAAACTCGTCCCCGAAGGCGAGTATTCCGTCGAACTCCGCGAGGGTGACGACGAAAGCGAAATCGTCGTTATCGTCTCGGGCAAAGAGATAGGCAAAGTCATAGGCAAGCAGGGCAAAATTGCCCGCGCCATTCGCACTCTCGTCAAGGCGGCCAGCGGAAAATCTTCCGTTCGTTACAATGTCGTCATTCAGGAGAGAGAGGAGAACGCGGCCGAATGAAAGAACGGCTGACTGTGGGAAAGGTGCTGCGTCCGAGAGGACTCAAGGGAGTCGTCAAGGTTGAGGCGTATTCCGACGATACCTCGCGTTGGCGCGCGTTCCGCACGTTGGGCGTGGGCGGCAAAAATTACGAAGTGGAGGAAATTTCCGCCGAAAACGCCGTCGTCTATGTCAAACTGCGCGGAGTCGACAACGCCGACGAAGCCGAAAAGTTGCGCGGATTGTCCGTCACTGCGTTGCGTGCCGAACTTCCGCCGCCTCCCGCGGGGCGCTATTATATAGCCGACCTGTTGGGCAGCGACGTCTATGCCGACGGCGACAGGATAGGCGAATTGGTGGACGTTCTGCAATACGGTTCCGCCGACGTCTATGTCGTCAGGACTTCCGACGGTACGGTGAGTTTTCCCGCGCTCAAGGAAACTCTGCGCGAAATCGACACCGCCGAAGGCAGAATCGTGCTTGACGGGGCGATGTTCTCCCGCACGGCGGTTTACAACAAATGAGATTTGACGTTCTGACGATTTTCCCCGAGTATTTCGAAGTTATGAACTCGGGTATTATGGGGCGTGCCGTCAAGGACGGCAGGTTTTCCCTTGTCGTCACCGACATTCGCGAGTATTCTCTCGACAAACACAAGAAAACCGACGATTATCCGTACGGCGGAGGCGCGGGAATGGTTATGACTCCTGACCCCGTCGTGCGTGCCGTGGAGGCCGTCGACCCCGACCACGAAGCGTTGCGCATATATCTTTCGCCGAAGGGGGAAACGTTCAGGCAGTCAACGGCGTGCGAACTTGCGAAAAAAGACAGGATACTTTTGCTTTGCGGCGGTTACGAGGGCATCGACGAGAGAATAATCGACCTTGTCATCGACCGTGAAATCTCAATCGGCGATTACGTGCTTACCGGAGGCGAACTGCCCGCGCTGGTGGTGATGAACGCCACGGCGCGGTACATCGACGGAGTGCTGGGAAGCGAGGAGAGTACCGTCGAGGAAAGTTTTTCCGCGGGACTTCTCGAATATCCGCACTACACGCGTCCGCAGGTATACCGCGGACTGTCCGTGCCGGACGTGCTGACGAGCGGCAATCACGCCGAAGTCGACAAGTGGAGGGCGCAGAAATCCCTCGAAATCACACGCGCCCGACGTCCCGACTTGATTGCCGCACTCGGATTGGACGGAACCGAAAACAAGGACGGCAACGGCAAGGGCAAAAAATCAGGGAAATGATTGCGCGGCGGGGATATCCTGCCGTGTTTTGAGTTGAAAGTGCAACGCTCGGGGCAAATGGGCTCTGAGTGCTGCCGCGAGCGCTTTGCGCCTGCGTGAACGCCGAGATTGCGTGACAGGAGGAATTATGTACATTCAATGGTTCCCCGGCCATATGACTAAAGCGATAAGAATGATGGAGGAAAACCT
>USGA01000100.1 GCA_900554085.1 uncultured Clostridia bacterium
AGAAAACGCGCTTTCGCCGTGGACATCTTTATGCCCTGAGCGGGCTCGAACAACTGCACGAGGGCCTTGTCGCGGTTGACTTCGAGCACCTTGCCGCTTCGGACTTCGCCGTTCTCCTGCCTTATCTCCACGAGTTCGTCGTACTTGACGCCCTCCACGCCCTCGACGAGCATAAGAGGACCGACGACTTCCCGTATGGTTCTGTATTCCTTAAGCATCACATACCTCCTTCGTCGGAGAGCGAGAAAATCTCCTTTTTAATCTCCGCCGTCAGGTCGTCGAATTTGTAGGATTCTTCCTCGGGAATGTATTTCGCCCTGCCGATTTGCTCGCGCACGGGCAGGTCGACGATATCCTCGATGTCCACGTTCTTGTCGAGCGCGTCGCCCGCAAGGCGGTGGAACGTGAGAATTGCGCCGAGCATTTTTTCCTGCTTTTCGAGAGAGGAATAGGTGTCCACTTCGTGGAATGCGTTCTGATGGAGATAGTCCTCTCTTATCGACTTGGCCGTCTCCATAGTGAGTCGGTCGTCGGGAGAAAGCGCGTCCATACCCACAAGTCTGACTATTTCGTCGAGCGAGGCTTCTTCCTGAAGTATTCTCATAGCAGTGGAGCGCAACGAAAGCCATTCGTCGCCCACGTTGTCGGCGTACCAGTCGGCGAGACGGTCGGCATAAAGCGAATAACTCGCCAGCCAGTCGACGGCGGGGAAATGGCGCTTGTAGGCGAGCGAAGCCGACAATCCCCAGAATACCTTGACTATGCGCAGAGTGCTCTGCACCACAGGTTCGGAGAGGTCGCCGCCGGGGGGCGACACCGCGCCGATTGCGGTTATGGAGCCTTCCGCGCCGTTGCCTCCCAGCACCTTGACGAGCCCCGCCCTTTCGTAGAACTCCGCAAGACGGGAGGAAAGATAGGCGGGATAACCCTCTTCGCCGGGCATTTCCTCGAGACGTCCGCTCATTTCCCTGAGCGCCTCTGCCCAACGCGACGTGGAGTCGGCCATAATCGCGACGGAATATCCCATATCGCGGAAATATTCCGCAATGGTTATACCCGTGTAAATGGAGGCTTCACGCGCCGCAACGGGCATATCGGAAGTGTTGGCGATAAGCACCGTGCGTTTCATCAGCGGCTGACCGCTGTGGGGGTCGACGAGTTCGGGGAACTCGTTGAGAACGTCCGTCATTTCGTTGCCGCGTTCGCCGCAACCGATGTACACGATTATATCCGCGTCCGCCCACTTGGCAAGTTGGTGCTGCACGACCGTCTTGCCGCTGCCGAACGGACCGGGCACCGCCGCAACGCCGCCCTTGGCAATGGGGAACAGGGTGTCGATGACGCGTTGTCCCGTGACGAGAGGGGCGCGGGGAGCGAGTTTCTCGGCGTACGGTCTGCCCTTTCGGACGGGCCACTTCTGCAGCATACACACTTCCCTGTCACCGTCCGCGGTTGCCACGACGGCAATGGTCTCTTCTATGTTGAAACTGCCCTTCTTTATCTCTTTTACGGTACCCTCAACACCGAAAGGCACCATTATTTTGTGAAGAACCAGGACGTTTTCCTGCACCGTACCGAGCACGTTGCCCGCCGTAACTTTATCGCCCTTCTTGACCGAAGGCACGAAATCCCACTTCTTTTCGTGGTCTATGGCAGGTGCCGATACGCCTCGGGCAATACGGTCGCCGGAGAGTGCGCGCATCTTCGAAAGCGGGCGTTGTATGCCGTCGAAAATGCTTTCGATAAGACCGGGGGCAAGTTCGACGGAAAGCGGCGCGCCTGTGGAATAGACGTTTTCGCCGGGGCCGAGACCGCCCGTCTCCTCGTATACCTGAATGGAGGCGAGGTCGCCTCTCAGTTCGATTATTTCTCCGATGAGTTGCTTGTCGCTGACGCGCACAACGTCGTTGATTTTGCTGTCGCCCATACCCTCGGCGACAATCAACGGACCGGAAACCTTGACAATCTTTCCGACTTGCATCACTTGTCCTCTCTATCAAACAGAATATCCGCGCCGATTGCTTTCTCGACGTCGGCTTTTATACCTTTCATTCCGAACCCCGAATTGCCTTCGGCGGAGGGAATGGGAACGACCACGGGATAGGGACGCGTCTTGTAACGGGCAATCAGGGATTCAATCTGTCCCGCTATGGTGTCCGTGATGAAAATGACGGAATAAGTGCGCGCCAGATTGCGCACTTTTTCGCGCGCCTCCATTTCACCCTCGACGGGAAAGACGTCCAGCCCTATCGCCTTGAACGCGAGGACGGAATCCTTGTCTCCCACCACCGCAATGCCTTCACGCACCATAAATGTCACGCATCCTTTCTTTAATCAGCCGCGGGTCGACGTTGTTCTTTACTCCCGCGTAAATGAGTTTGACGGCGCGCGCTTCCGCCGTTTTCGTGAGATAGAACGCCACGACGGGCGCGGCGGAGAACATATCGTCCTTGTTCCGCCGCCATTTTGCGACGAGTTTTTCGTCCACCGCTCTTTCCAGCGCGGTCAGACCGTTCCCCTCCGTCGCTTTTTCCGCTATGTCCGCAAACGCCGTGTAACGGAGTTTTTCGCAGAAGGCTTCCTCCGTCCCCTCGTATGCTTCAAGGAAAAATTCCGCGCCCAGGGTACCCCCCTCGACGAAATTTTCCTCGAACAGTTTTTCGCTCAGTCCCCACCTTTTGCAGCGGAGAAAAGTCGTTATGTTGACGCAGTCGGTTTTGAGCGCGAAATATTCCGCGATTTCCTTCCCGCCCTTCTTTGCGGTGGCGGCTATGTCGCGGAACATCGCCTTGTCGACGATGCAATCGATGCCGTGGGGAGTAAGCCTGTTCTCCGCCGCCAGTTTCTCCACCGCACGCACCGCCTCCGCCATAAACGGCCTTATGAAACGCACGTCGCCTTCCGCCGCCGCGCGCAAATCGTCGAGCGACACCACGCCTTCCTCGCCCAAAACGGGATTTCTTTCGCCGGTAGCCGCTGCCTTGAGCAACGCTTTGAGGTTGAGGTAGTCCGCCTCGAGCAGAAAAGCGGTAAGCACGCCGCCCTCGTTGAATTCCTTGAGCAATGCGAGAGCCGCCCTCTCCTCGGCGTCGACAAGTTTGTCCACCCCGAGATTCTCACCCGTGGCGGAAGAGCCGAAGCCCGTTTCGCCGAGAATCTTTCTCACTTCCGCGGCAGATGACGCCTCGGCAAGTCTTGCGAGTTGCTGAGGGCCGAGCAATCGGCTTTCCATTGCCTTTATGCGGGCGTTGTGAAAGAGGAACTTGTCAGACATATCAACCGAACAGTTTCTTTGCCGTCTCCGCTTCCGTCTCGGTGCGCAGGAGTGCGAACTCCGTCTCCAACGTGAGATTCTTGTCCACGCCGTCGGAAGTGAGGATAATACCCCCGTCGAAAGTCCCCTTTTCGGAGGAGAGGGTGAGTTTTATATTCTTGCTTTTTGCGACCTCCGCAACCATATCTTTGGTCACAATGCCGCGTTCACGCTCGGAAACAATCACTTTATCCCCGTTTTCTGCGCATTGCAGCATACCTTCAACCACTTTGCGATAGGTCTTTTTGTCCAGCGCGCGCGCTTTTTCGAGAGCCATAGCGTACACCCTGTCGAGGATATCCGCCTTTGCCGCAAGCATCAGTTTGCCCGCGTCAAGCCCCGCCACCACTTCGGCACGGGCGGCTACGTCCTCCACCGCGCGTGCAGTGTCGGCCGCGACTTTCCTGCGGTAACTGTCGCACTGTTTTTCGGCGACGGCGAGGATTTCCGCCGCTTTGTTTTCGGCTTCCTCGATTGCCGCCCTCGCCTGCGCGTCGGCGTCGGACAGTATTCTTTCGATTATGGCTTCCTTGGACATATTACGCTCCGATTGCCGCGTAATCGGGAATCATCACCGCCAGCAGCGACACCAGCAGCGCAAGAACCGCGTAGGTCTCGACCATAACGGTGAGTATGAT
This sequence comes from uncultured Clostridia bacterium, assembly GCA_900554085.1. Classification (GTDB taxonomy): domain Bacteria; phylum Bacillota; class Clostridia; order Christensenellales; family CAG-917; genus Limadaptatus. The sequence goes on from USGA01000100.1 coordinate 3,952, forward strand.
TGCCTTGCCGCTCTCTTCGGGGCGTTTGGCGACCATCGCTATACCGCTGACCGCGACTTTTGCCTGATAGATTGCGCTGAGCAGACCGACG
>USGA01000101.1 GCA_900554085.1 uncultured Clostridia bacterium
GGCGGGCGGAGAATTCTTCGAGGAATTCAGTATGAAGATACTGCTTGCACTTTACGGCGATTCGGTGTTGTCCAACGAACTCACCGCAGGCCCCGACGATAACGGTATCGACGGCAAAATCGTTGTGCGCGACCCCGCGGGATTCGACGAACTCATCTTCTTCCAGTCCAAGACAAAACTCAACGAAAGGGCGTACGTCTCCATAAAAGTTGCGCGTGAATTTCTCGGCGTTATGACGGCGTACGGCGCGACGAAAGGCATACTTATTACCAATTCGCGTTTCCACAGAGAGACGAAGATGTTTGCCGCCAAGACTCACAGTCTGCGCCTTATCGACGCGGGCGAACTGTATACCTTTATGAAACGTTGTCAGGTAGGGCTGAGGACCGTGGACGGATTCCTGCATATCGACGACGACCTTTTCCTCAACTGCAAGTAGGGAAACGGGTACTTTTTACCATCGGAAACGGACGGGCGGGGCGGATATCCCGCCCCCTTTGTATCGCGCCGAGCGCAAAAACAAACATAATTTGACAAACTATCGCTCATATAATAAAATAACTGCGTTACAGCCCGACCCTTCGGGCAAACCGTTTGAGGGAGATAGTATGTCAGTTTTATTTTGCGATACCGACTGCGAACTGTGGTACACCACGGCGAAGGAACTCGGCGTCAAAGTCATAGGTATGCCGTACACCGTCGACGGCGAGGAAAAAATGTACGACCTCGGCGAAAATACGGATTTCAAGGATTTTTATTCCAAGATGAGGGCGGGCAGTTCCGTCAGTACGGCGGGGCTGAACAAAGAGATTTATCTCGACATTTTCCGTCCTTATTTCGAAGCGGGCGGCGATTGCGGAACTGGAATCGCAGTTTCCCAAAGCCCGTTACCGCAAGTTCGACACTCTGAACATTTGCCTCGGCGCGGGTATCCTGGTGTATCTCGCGGCAAAGTTCTTCGCCGCTCACGACGGAGACATCGACGCAACTTACGACTACCTTTCCGACATTGTCGGGAAAGTCAAGGTAAATTTCGTGGTGGGCGACCTGCGTTATCTCGCCCGCGGCGGAAGACTCTCTCCCGCCAAGGCGCGTATGGGCAACGTCCTTCAGGCGAAGCCCGTGCTTCACGTCGATAAGGAAGGGGAGATAAGCGTGCTCACCAAGGTGATAGGCTCCAAAAAAGCGATGTCCTACGTTGTGGACGAGTTCGCGGCGCATTACCGCAACGTCGACGACGCTCCCGTGTTCATTGTCGGGGCGGACTGCGACGACCTCGTCGCGGAACTCAAGGACAGAGTGGCGGCGATTGCACCCGACGCGGATTTGCGCGTGCAGCCCGTCGGCCCCGTCATAGGCGCACATTGCGGGCCTGGAACCTACGGCATAATCTATATGTCCGACGAAAGATGAACTCTGACGGGCGGCGGTGAGATGAAAAAAGTTTTCCGTCTGCTTGTTTTGACGTTCGTTTTGATCGTTTTGATACTGACGACCGTTTCGCTTGCCGCTTGCGGCAGGGCGGAGCGGTTTTATTTTCACGACGTTTTCGGCACTTTTCTGGAAATCGACGCGGAAGGAACCGGCAGGAAGGATTTTGCCGATTCGCTGTACGATTCGCTGAAGAAAGACGAGGCCGTCATTTCCGCCGACATTGCGGGGAGCGATGTGGAAAGGATAAATTCGGCGGCAGTCGGGGAGAGCGTGGAGTGTTCGCCCGTCACTATGGAACTGCTTGCCGTTTGCGAAAAGGTATACCGCGCCACGGACGGAGCATACGACCCGTCTGTCTATCCTCTCGTAAAATTGTGGGGTTTTGCGGCGGGCGATTTCGTTGCGGGAGGCAATTATACGCCGCCCTCGCAGGCGCAGATAGATTCCGCCCTCGCGCTCGTCGGATTCGACAGGGTTTTCGCCGTCGATTACGACAACAATACCGTCACGAAACTGGTTGAGGGTGCGGCGCTGGACCTGGGAGGAGTGGCCAAGGGCTGGGAAGTCCAACGCGCCCTGAACGAAGGCGGCGACAGGAAATTCCTGATAAACTTCGGCGGCAACATAGGCGCAAACGCCAAGGAATACACGGTGGGAATTTCCTCTCCGCGTACGGAAATGAGCACGTTGTCGTACATCGGTACGTTCAGTCTGATGTCGGGCGAGACCGTGACCACGAGCGGAGATTACGAGCGGTATTTCGAGTACGAAGGCAAAAGGTATTTTCACATAATAGACCCCGAGAGCGGTTATCCCGCGGACGGAGGACTTATGAGCGCGACGGTCGTTACGCTGGGCGGCGCGACGGACGGCGCGACGGCGGACGCTCTTGCCACGGCGATGATGATAGTGGGCAAAGACGCGGCGCTCGCTCTTGCCGAAGAGTTCGGAGTGGGGTGTATACTGGTCGGCACGGACAAGACGGTGACGGTCGGTTTGGGCGACAGAGCGTACACCTCAAAATTGCAATAACCGGTGTTTAACAGCACAAAATCGAACTTTAACGCCGTTTTTGCGTAAATATAGCGGCGGTGCGGACAATTCGAAAGATATGAAAAAAAAGACGGCAGACAGAGTGAAAACGAGTTTTGCGACCCTTTTCAAAAAGGGGGATTTAATCGTGCTCGTTTTGCTTGTCGCCGCAGTAGTGCTGTCCGTCGTCGCGGTTACGGGGAGCGATGACGGCAATTTCGCGTTGGTGTATATAGACGGCGATTTGAAATATTCTCTCCCTCTCGACAAAAACGCTTCGCTGGAAATTCTCGACGGCTCGATGACCGTTGTCGTCGAGGACGGGAAAGTGTATGTCTCTCATTCCGATTGCCCGGAGCAACTGTGCGTGCACAGCGCGCCTCTGACTGCTGCGGGCGGCATGACGGTATGTCTGCCCAACAAGGTTATCGTTAAGATAGACAGCGGGGAGGTGGACGCGATATCGTGAAAAACAACGTTACGAAAAAAATAGCGTTGTCGGGGCTTTTTCTCGCCCTCGCGCTCATAGTCTCGTTGCTGGAAAGCCTTTTGCCGCCTATCGTGCCTGCTTTGCCTTACGCCAAACTGGGGCTGGGCAACGTCGTATTGCTGATGTGCTTTGTTCTTGTAGGTGTGAGGGAGGGCTACTGCGTGCTGTTGCTCAGATGTTTGCTTGCCGCCGTTTTCGCAGGTAATTTCTCGTCTTTGATGTGGTCGGTTCCCGCCGCGCTTGCGGCGTACACCGCAATGTATCTGCTGTACAAAACGCGGTTCTTTTCCACAGTTGCGCTGTCCGCCGTCGGCGGTATGGTGCACAACGCCGTGCAAATGGCGGTGGGCGTCGGAGTGGCGGGGAGTGCGGTCGCAGCCTATCTTCCTTATATGCTCGTTGCGGGCGGGGTTGCGGGAGTGGCTACGGGCATCGTGTGTCATTTCATGCTCGCCGTTGCCGAGCGCGGCAATTCGGCCGTCAACCGCGCGGACGTTTATGTACGAATACCGAGAAGCGCGGAAGATGCGCAGGACGACGACAACGGGTGATTGTGCGCCCGTCGAGGGTGTATCCGAGCAAGTTCGGCAGACACGAAAAATTTCCCTGTTCCGATTGTAAAAAAATAAAGGCCGCGGCGTGCCGCGGCTTTTTGTCGTTCGGGATAAAACTGCAGGATTCCGCGGCGGCTCAGAACGGAAGGAGATAGGATAGACCTCTTGCCGTGGAGCCGAGCAGACACATAACCGCAAAAGCCACTCCGAGGAGAAACGCGACAATGCCGAGGGCGAAAGAAAGCCGTGCCACGAATTTGTTGTGCGCGGGAGCGGTGGAGCACATTATTATTCCCACGAAGGAGAACACGGCTGCAATCACGTTGGTGTAGAGCGCGGCTTTGGAGAGGGGGACCGTTTGTCCCGCCGCGCCGCCCGGTATGAGCAACATCAGCAGCGGCACCAACACCATAAGAAAGGCGACCGTGCACAGGGCAAAGCCGATGAAGAGCACAACGGCGCTTCCTTTCTTTTCTTCCGCGGCGGGTGCGCCTGCGGAGCCGTCCCGGGAATATCTCTGTTTCATATT
>USGA01000102.1 GCA_900554085.1 uncultured Clostridia bacterium
GTCAAAGACTTCATCAGAATTTCCTATGCCTACTCCGTCGAAGCGATAAAAACCGCTCTCGACAAAATCGAGGAGTTCCTCGCCGAAATCAAGAAGTAACCGCGCTTTCAGCCCGTCGTGGCGTTGCACGCCGCCGGCGGCAACACCACGGAAAAGCGCAAAGTCCCCATCTGAATAAAAATGAGAAAACCGCCTCAATCGGCGGTTTTCTTTTACAATTCGACGTGTATAAACGTTGTTTTAGTTATTTGAGGTTTACCGCAACGTTGTATGCGGCGGCTGTTGCATTGGCTATCCTGCCCACCTTGCTTGCGTCGCCGACGACAAAGAGGCGTTCCACTTTGCCTTCGAGTTCTTTCGCAAGATTGTTCACGGGACGAGAGCCGAGCGACAGAACGACGGCGTCGCAGTCGATGTGACGCGGCGCGGGTTTTTTTTCCTTGGTGCCCGCGACCTCTATGCCCTTTTCGTCAATGGAAAGAAGTTTGGTGCCGAGAATAAACTCCGCCCCTGCGGCTTTGAGTTTGGGCAGAGCGTCGTCCAGATGCTGGAACCACGTACCGGGAGCCACGGAATCCGCCATTTCGACAAAGGTAAGTTTGTTGCCGCCCTCGGCGAGCAATTCGCCCGTCTCGAGACCCGTCATACCCGTACCGACCACGGCGACTTTCTTGTTTTCGAGTTTCACGGAACCGTCGAGAATCTGTGTGGTGGTGAAGACGTTGGCACCGTCCGAACCCTTTATCGAGCGGGGGCGCACGGCGACCGCACCCGTGGCTATGATGACCGCATAGGGATTCTCTTTCTCGATGAGTTCGGGAGTGACGGTCACGCCGCAGACGATTTTTGCACCCGCTTTGGTCGCGGCGGTGAACAAATCCTGAGCGCACCAACCGATTTTCTCTTTCTTGGGACCTTTGTCGGCAAGATTGATTTGTCCGCCCGTGATGTTCTCTTTCTCGTAGACGGTGACGGTAAAACCGCGCTTGCCCGCGAGAATTTCGGCGGCGGTGAGCCCCGCTACGCCCGCGCCGACCACGATAACCTTTCTGCCCTTTCCGTCTGCGGGGAGTTCGTTGTATCTGCGTTCCTCGCCGAGAGAAGGATTGACCGAACAACAGCCGTGTTTGCCGACGAAAGCGTTGTCCATCATACTTTCGATGCAATACAGACAACTTATGCAACGCTTGACCTCGTCTTCGCGGCCGTCGCGCATCTTTTCTGCAAGGTGCGGGTCGGCGATGTGCGGTCTGCCGAAGGCGGCGAAATCCTGCATACCGCTCTCAATCTGACGTTCTGCCTGTGCCGCGGAACGTATGACGTTTGCGGCGAGTACGGGCAGGTCGCCGACGGCCTTCTTGACGGCCTCCGCCATATAGGCGCGCCAACCGCAATCGAACGACGTGGGCTCCAGCCAATAGTTGTAGGTGTCGTATGCGGCGGAGGAAACGTCGATTGCGTCCGCGCCGGCCTCTTTGAGCGCCACGGCGTATTTCACACCCGTGTCGAGACCGTAACCCTTCCCGGGCTGTCCGATTTTGTCGTAACATTCGTCGACGGCAAGTCTCACGATGACGGGATAATCTTTGCCGCAGGCTTCCTTTATGCCCTTGAGAATTTCCACAACGAAACGCAGTCTGTTCTCGAAACTGCCGCCGTACTCGTCGGTGCGCTTGTTGGTGTTGGGGCTGAGGAACTGCTGCAACAGATAACCGTGCGCGGCGTGCAGCTCCACACCGTCCACACCCGCTTTCTTGCACCTCACCGCGGCTTCGATGAACTGACGTACGAGTTGCTTGACTTCGCGATGAGAGAATCCTCTGACGTGACCGCCGGCCACCTTGCTGGGCTCGCATTTGGACGGACCGGGAGAGGCGAAAACCAAGCCCTTGGCAATCATCTTTTTGCCGATACCGGGCGCCATTTTGTAGACGAGTTTGGGGAAATTCTTGCAGATTTTGGAGCAGAAATTGGTGAGCGGCACCATATGCACCATAATGCCGATGTTCTGTCTGCCGGGGTGATGAAGTTGCACGAAGAGTTTTGCGCCGTGGCGTTTGATTCTGTTCGCCATTTCGCGCATAGGCTCGATGTGATAGTCGTGCGACATCGCAAGTTGGTTGAACGCCGCCGCGCCGTGATCGTCGTTCACGCGGGTGATTTCGGTGATGATAAGCCCCGTGCCGCCCTTGGCGCGTTCTTCATAGTAATCCATAAGCATTTCGGTAGGACAGCCGTCGGGCTGACCGAATCCCACCATCATAGGAGGCATAACTATGCGGTTTTTAATCTCGCAGGTGCCAATTTTCATAGGCGAAAACAGCATCTTGTACTTTTGTTCTCCGACGGAAATTTTCTCTTCCATTATCTCTCCTCCGCGCAAAAAAGGACGTCGGTTGCAGCCGCCGTCCCGTGCCGATTATTTCAGTTTTTTATAATTGCCCGTAAGTGCCGCGAGTTGCGTCTCGAAAGGCATATCCCCTTTCTTTATGCCGCCGCCGAGCGTGGTCTCGATGAGTTCCACGACGGCGTCGTCCTCGCTTGCCCCTACGTACGCATAGCGGATTTTCGCACCCGCCGACCCGAAAGACGCCGACTGCAACACTTTCCACCCCTGACTTTCCACGTGTTTGATTGCAGCGTCGAGGTCCTTGACGTTGTATTCGATGTGGTGGATACCCTCGCCGTGACGCTCGAGGAAAGTGGTGTAGATGTTGGTGTCGCCCTGAGAGTTCGATTACGGTATGACCCTTGCCGCCGAAATAAAGAGTGACGTTGCAGTTTCTCTTCTCTCCGCGATAAGTCATATCGAGAGGGCTGTCGTATGTCAGTTCGTACCAGTCCTTGATTCCGAAAATGCGGGAATACTGCTCTTTTGCCGCTTCTATATCTCTCACGACTATGCCGACGTGACCGATTTTGCCGAATTTCATATAACCCTCCCGAGCCGTTCCGCCGCGGCACGCGTACACGCGCGCTAAGCGGCTCCAATCGTTAATAAGTTTACCACACGCGCGCGCGCCCGTCAACGAAAACGTGCAACGCACGATACGGCACACGCACATTGCCCGACGAACGTTGTCCGGACGGTTCCCGCCCCTCCGCGTACAAATACGGGAGTATGCCGAGTACAATGCTCGAGGAGCGCACCGCACACACGAAACAGGATTGCGTCACCGTCGACAACTCTGTCGAAATACCCGTTTAGAATGCGGAAAACGCGCCTTTGGGGCGCGTTCCTTATTCGTTTTGGTCGTCGGATTGCGGCGTTCGGGAAATCTCTCCGTCGCGCCCTTCCGAATCGCATTCTATTCCGCAAGACCGTGTTGCAGACGATAGGTCATAACGGTATTCTTGAGAAGCATAGTGACCGTCATCGGTCCCACTCCGCCGGGAACGGGCGTGATGTAGGAGCACTTGGGCGCAACTTCGGCGTAATCCACGTCGCCGCACAGTTTGCCGTTTTCGTCACGGTCCATACCCACGTCGACGACCACGGCGCCCTCTTTGACCATATCCGCCTTGAGGAATTTCGCCACGCCGATTGCCACGCAGACTATATCGGCCTCGGACGTAATCTTCCCGAGGTCTCTGGTGCGGCTGTGACATATCGTAACGGTGGCGTTGCGGTCGAGAAGCAGTTGGGCAAGCGGCTTGCCGACGAGATTGGAGCGCCCTATCACCACCGCTCTCTTACCCTCGAGGGGAATATTGTAGTAGTCGAGCAACCTCATAACGCCGTACGGGGTGCAGGGAATGACCTCGGGTTCGCCTATCCAGAGTTTGCCCTTCTGTACGAAATGGCAGCCGTCCACGTCCTTTGCGGGGTCGACCGCACGCAGAAGCGCCGCTTCGTCAAGGTGCTTCGGCAAAGGAAGTTGCACCAGTATTCCGTTGATTTCGGGGTCGGCGTTCAGTGTCTTTATCTTGTCCAGCACGTCCTCGAAAGTGGAATCGGCAGGCATTTTGACGAGGGTCGAAGCAATGCCCACTTCAGCACAGGCGTTTATCTTGTTGCGCA
>USGA01000103.1 GCA_900554085.1 uncultured Clostridia bacterium
CACGGGATTCACGACTCAGGCGCTTGAGGACATCGGAATGTTCGGCGAAGAGGGCAGCGAACCGCTGCCCGAAAGCGTAATCACCGAACGCGCTTCCGCAGAAGCGTTCCTCAAGGGATTGTTTCTCGGGTGCGGCAGCATATATGTCCCCTCGGCTTCCGAGGGAGAAAAACGCGACGGATATCACTTCGAGTTTGCTCTCGATTCCGAGTCGCTCGCGGACAGCGTGGCGGCGCTTCTGCGCAGTTTCGGCATCAACCCCAAAATCAGCGAGAGAGGGCAAAGCGTGCTCGTCTATCTCAAGGACAAGGACGAAATCCTGCGTGCGCTCGCTCTGCTGGGACTTGCCGACTGCGTGCTTTCACTCAAGGCGGTAATCGACGAGCGCGAGACGGCAAACAGCATAAACCGCGCGACCATATGCGAGACCGCCAACCTCGACAAAACCTACACTGCGTCGAGCGCGCAAATTGCGGCGATAAACAAAATCAGGGATACCGTGGGGTTGGAGGCGCTCAGCCCCGTGCTGAGGGAAACGGCGGTGGAGAGAGAGAGGAACGGATTGGCGTCTATGGCGGAACTTGCCGAAATTCTCGGCGTGACCAAGAGTTGTCTCAATCACCGCTTGCGCAAGATAAAAGAGATTGCCGACGAACTGAACGGCGCAACGGAAATTTAATCGCAACGTATAAACGCTTTAAAGTGCCGTTTCCGACATTACAGGTGGTCGGAGCGCGCCGCCCGCGGAGCGGTCGGGCGCGGCACTGGAAGAACGACAGGAGAATAAGATGAGCGATTTCGTACATCTGCATCTACACACAGAATACAGTCTGCTTGACGGTGCCGTACGTCTCAAGAGCGAGACGGCATACACCGAAAACAACGACAAAGGGGAGCCCGAGGACAAGACAAAACCCGGTTTTCCTCTTTGCGAGGCGCTTATCAAGCGGGGTATGACAGCCGCGGCAATCACCGACCACGGCAATCTTTACGGCGTGCACACTTTCGTGTCCGCTATGCGCAAAAACAAACTCAAGCCCATTATCGGCAGCGAGTTTTACGTGACCGACGATATGTACGTCAAAACCCCCGAGGTGCTCCATAAGCGCGAACACCTGATTCTGCTTGCCAAGAATCAGAAAGGATACGAAAATCTTATGCGCCTGTCCACGGAATCCTATGTGGACGGATTCTATATGAAACCGCGTATCGACCTCCGTCTTCTGGAGAAGTACTCCGAGGGGCTCATATGCTGTTCGGCGTGTCTCGCAGGGCATATTCCGTCGGCATTGTTGCGCGGAGATTACGAGGACGCCAAGGCGTACGCGCTTCGCCTCAAGGGAATGTTTGCCGAGGGCGATTTCTACATCGAATTGCAGGACCACGGTCTCGAGGGAGAGAAGCGAATACTCAATCAACTCGTCGCGCTTGCCCGCGATATCGGGGTGAAAGTGGTCGCCACCAACGATGTCCACTACATAGAACGCGAGGACGCCGACACGCAGGACACTATGATGTGTATCACGCTCCAGTGCAAAAAGACGGAGAAGGTGGGCGTGCGCTTCGAGAACGACAATTTCTATCTCAAGAGCGGCGAGGAAATGGAGGAACTGTTTTCGTGGATACCCGAAGCGATTGCCTCCACCAAAGAAATCGCCGACAAGGTCGACGGGGATTATTTCGTCGTCGAACACTCCACGACTTACATTCCGCGTTTCGACACCGAGGATATGAACGGCAGGACGGCGAAAGAATACCTGCACGACCTCGCGTGGGAGCGCATTTACGGCAGATATCCCGTCATCACCGACGAAATCAAGACGAGGTTGGACTACGAACTCGGCGTCATCGACCAATGCGGTTTCAACGACTACTTCCTCATCGTGTGGGACTTCGTCAATGCCGCAAGGCTGAGGGGCATTCCCGTGGGACCCGGCCGAGGCAGCGGCGTGGGAAGCCTGGTCGCGTATTCCATAGGCATAACCGACGTCGACCCGCTGCGCTACAGTCTGCTGTTCGAGCGGTTCCTGTCCCGCGAAAGGGTGTCCAACCCCGACTTCGACATAGACTTCTGTTTCGTGCGCCGTCCCGAGATAATCGAATACGTCGTGCAGAAATACGGCGCGCCCAACGTGTCGCAGATTATCGCTTATTCCACTATGAGTGCCAAACAGGCAATCAAGGACGTCGGCAGGGTGTACGACATTCCGTACACCGAGGTCAACAACTGGGTGAAGTGCATACCCAACGGGAAAGTCAAACTCGACAGGTGTCTCACGCGGGGAGCGCAGTTCTATTCCGAAGATTTTGCCAAACTTTACGCCGAGGACCCGCAGGCTCGCGCCATAATCGACACGGCGATAGCGCTTGAGGGTATGCCGAGGCAGGCGTCTATGCACGCGGCGGGCGTGGTCATTTGCCGCGACCCCATTGTCGAGCACGTGCCTCTTTCCCGCAACGGCAACGAAATCGTCACGCAGTTCGACAAGGGTATGGTCGAGGCGCAGGGGCTGCTTAAAATGGACTTCCTGGGGCTTAAGACCCTCACCGACATCAGCGAGGCGGTGAAATACATCAAGGAAGACAAGGGCATTGAAGTGGACTTCGACAAACTGGGTTACGAGGACCCCAGGGTTTACGAGGTCATAGCCAGCGGAGACTGCGAAGCCATATTCCAACTTGAGGGCGGCGGCATCAAGAAATTTATGATGCAGATGCAGCCCGCATCTCTGGAGGACGTTATGGCAGGCATTTCGATGTACCGTCCCGGTCCTATGCAGTTCCTCAACCTCTTCCTCGAGGGCAAGCGCAATCCCGACGCGGTGCATTACGACCACCCGTGGCTCAAAGACATACTGGCCACCACCTACGGTTGCATAGTCTATCAGGAACAGGTTATGCAGATTGCGCAGAAACTGGCAGGCTATTCCTTCGGCGGCGCGGACATAATGAGACGCGCAATGGCAAAGAAAAAAGCCGACGTTCTCAGCAAGCAGAAGGAGATTTTCCTTCACGGCGGGCAACTGGACGGAGACAAGACCAAGAAGCAGATTCCCGGCGCGGTTGCGCTCGGTGTGCCCGAAGAAGTCGCGAGCAATCTTTTCGACAAGATACTCGAGTTCGCGAAGTACGCGTTCAACAAGTCGCACGCCGCGGCGTATGCGGTTCTGTCCTATAGGACTGCGTACCTCAAGTGCTACTATCCCAACCACTACATCACCGCCGTCATCAACAACCGCATCACCAACGCCGACGAGGTCAAACACTACATCAACTATCTGCGCCGCAGCGGCGTGAAGATTCTGCCTCCCGACATAAACCTCTCCAAGACCCACTTTTCCATTGACGACGACAACGTGCGTTACGGGCTTATGGGCATAAAGAACGTCGGAGAGCAGGCGGTCGAGTACATTCTGCGCGAGCGCGAAGCGCACGGCGCGTTCACCGACCTCAGGGATTTCATCGAAAGGTGCTCCGAGCAAATCAACAAGCGACTGGTGGCGAGCCTGATAAAGGGCGGTGCGTTCGACTCTTTCGGCAAGACCCGCGCCACTCTCACGGCGTCTTACGAGAAGATTATGGACGGAGTGGCGTCCGATAAAAAGAAAAGAATGACGGGGCAGATTTCCCTGTTCGACGAACTCATAGAGGATACCGCCGTCACCTATACGGAATTGCCCGAATACGACAAGGCTCAGTTGTTGTCGGGCGAAAAAGAGGTGTTGGGTATGTACGTAAGCGGTCACCCGCTTGCCGATTATCCCTACGCGGCGGAAGGAATAACTTTCCACACCTCCGAACTGTTTGCCACCTCCGACGACGGCGCCGAAGGAGCGGCGGCTCAGGCGGAAAGCGACGAGGCGTCCGAAGAGGGACACCCCGCCGTAGACCGTTCGCTTGACGGGAAACGGGTGTGTATGGGGTGCGTGGTCGAGGCGCACGAGCGCAAGACCACGAGCAAGCAACAGCCGT
>USGA01000104.1 GCA_900554085.1 uncultured Clostridia bacterium
TGCCCTCTATGCGGCAGGGGCCGCCTATGCAGGCGAACTCGCAGCAGTTCATCTCGAGGAACATTCCGTCGAGCGAATCTATCTCTTTGAGAACGTCGGCGCAACGTTTTACGCCGTCGATTGCCACGTATTCGTAACCCTCGGGCAGACGCTCGAAGGACTTTATTATACCGCTGGGAATGGGGTAATAACGCGCGCGGTTGGACTCGTCGCCCTCTTTGCCACCGATGTCGATTTTGCTCAAATCGATGTTTTTACTCTCGAAAAATGCGGCTAAATCCTCGAATGTGAGAACAGCGTCGATAATCCCGCATTCAGCCGCCTCGCGTTTCTTGGCTATGCAGGGCCCCACGAAAACGATTGCCGCCTCGGGATAACGCTTTTTGAGCATTCGTGCGTGCGCAACCATAGGGGAGGGCACCGGAGCGAGATAGCGGAGCGCCTCGGGGTAGTACAACTGAATCATTCTGTTGACGGCGGGGCAGGCGGAAGTGATGAAATTCTTATACTCGCCGCTCTCCAGCAGGCGGGCATATTCTTCCGTTACCGCTTTCGCGCCGACCGCGGTTTCCTCTACGACGGAGAAGCCCAGCCCGTAAAGGGCGGCTTTTACCTTTTCGGGGTCGTCGGACGGGAAACCCGACACGAAAGAGGGCGCAAGGCTGGCGACCACGGGACGTTTGTCGCGGTCGGCGAGCAGTCTTTCAACCGTTTCGGCTTCGCTGTGAACCTGTTTGGCGTTCTGGGGACATACAAGCGTGCAGTGACCGCACAGTATGCACTTCTGCTCGATGATTTTCGCCTGATGGTTTTCATAGCGGATAGCCTTGACGGGGCATTCCCTCAGGCATCTGAAGCAGTCCTTGCACTTGGCGTCCTTGAAATCGAGGTAAGGGGCTTTGGCGGGCATTACCGAATTCTCCTTAATGCGCGACGGCGCGCGGAAAGACCTCCGTCCTTTCGCGCGCGCGAACGCGAACCGCCGCGGAATGTTCCGCGGCGGAGTGCGTTATTTCACTTTTTTGACAATTACGTCGTTGAAGAAATCGAGGACGCTCTCGGGTTTTACGGCGTAGTAGTCGCCGTCAACGGTTACGCTGACGCCGTTTTCGCCGCATTTGCCCATACAGAAAGTGCCTCCGAGGTCGACGGATTCGCCGAGGTCGTTCTTGTTGATGAGATACTGCAGTTCTTCCACGACCTGACGGGAGCCTTTGAGGTGGCAGGAACTGCCGATGCAAACAGTGACTTTAACCATAATTCCCTCTCTGATTTATTACTCGTAGTCCACGACGTCCACCCAATGGAGCAGGAACTCGCGTTCTTCTTTCTTGCCCTTGACCAGTTGCGAAGCCGCGACGATGGGTATCCACTTCTGCACGTACTGCTTGGCGGTGTCGCTCTTGAGGCAGAACAGATTGAGATACTTCTCGGCGAGGTTGATGTCGCCCGACAGCCAGAACAGCAGATATGTGCGCGCGGCGTCGGCGGAGGCATTGCCCTGCGTGGCGTGCGACCAGTCGATGATGTAAGGGGTGCCGTCCTTGGCGATGATTATGTTGCTGGGGTTGAAGTCGCCGTGGCACACCTTGTTGTGCTTGGGCATAGATTCGAGGCGGGTGTGCAGGTCGTAGCGAATGGTCGCGTTGAGGTCCGCCTGCGAAATCTTGCGGTTCATCTTGTCCTTGAGTTTGTTGAGCAGGGGAGCGCGCTTGGAGTGCACTTCCATCTGCAGGTTGACGAACAGTTCGAGGTACTCGTCGATTTTGTCGGGGTTCTCGTCCATAAGTTGCTGGAGAGTCTTGCCCGCGATGTAATCCATAACGATAGCCCACCTGCCGTTGACCTTGGTGACCTCGTTGAGTTTGGGGATATTGAGTCCGGTCTCCTCGACGCGCGCCTGATTGAGGGCTTCGTTGAGGATATCGGCTTTGGAGTAGTGTTCGTCGAAGAGTTTGATTACGTTGTCCCCGTCGCGGTACACGGTCTTGGTGTTGCGGACGGCGATGACTTTGTCGGTTTTCATATTCCCCTCCTTATTTGCCGTAGTAGGCGTTGAGATACATCTGCTTGATTTCGCTCATAAGCGGATAACGGGGGTTGGCGCCGGTGCACTGGTCGTCGAACGCCTGTTCCGTCATATCGTCCAGCCTGTCGAGGAAATCTTTTTCGTCGATGCCGTATTCTTTGATGGTTTTTTTGATGCCGACTTTGGCTTTGAGTTCGTCCAGGGCGGCGATGAGACCTTCCAGTTTCTCGCTGTCGTTCTTGCCCTTGATTCCGAGGTAATCGGCGACTTCGGCGTAACGGGCGAGGGTGTGCGGGTGGTCGTACTGCGGGAAAGTACCCATCTTCGCGGGGACTTCCGCGGCGTTGAAACGCAGCACCTCGTCAATCATAAGCGCGTTCGCCACGCCGTGGGGCAGGTGATGGAATGCGCCGAGTTTGTGCGCCATAGAGTGGCACACGCCGAGGAACGCATTGGCAAACGCCATACCGGCCATAGTCGCGGCATTCGCCATCTTTTCGCGCGCCACGGGGTCGTTGGGACCGTTGTCGTATGCGCGGGGCAGGAACTCGAATATCATCTTGAGGCTCCTGAGAGCGATACCGTCGGTGTAGTCGGTCGCCATCATAGACGCGTACGCTTCGAGGTTGTGCGTGACGGCGTCGATACCGCTTGCGGCGGTGAGGCCCTTCGGGGCGTTCATCATCATATCGGCGTCGACGATTGCCATATTGGGCATAAGTTCGTAGTCGGCAAGAGGATATTTGACGCCCGTCTTCTCGTCCGTGATAACCGCGAACGGGGTGACTTCGCTGCCCGTACCCGCGGAGGTGGGGACGGCGATGAAATACGCCTTTTCGCCCATCTTGGGGAAGGTGTAGACGCGCTTCCTGATGTCCATAAAGCGCATTGCGAGGTCCATAAAGTCCACTTCGGGGTGTTCGTACATCACCCACATAATCTTGCCGGCGTCCATAGCGGAACCGCCGCCGACGGCGATGATGCAGTCGGGTTCGAAAGCGCGCATTGCCGCCGTGCCTTCCTTGGCGCAGGCGAGGGTGGGGTCGGGCGCGACGTCGAAGAACGTGGTGTGTGCGATTCCCATCTCGTCGAGTTTGGCGGTGATTGCTTTCGTATAACCATTATGATACAAAAAACTGTCAGTTACAATAAAAGCCTTCTTTTTGCCCATAACATTTTTCAGTTCGTCGAGGGCAACGGGCAGGCAGCCTTTCTTTATATACACCTTCTGAGGCGTTCTGAACCAAAGCATATTTTCTCTCCTTTCCGCAACTGTCTTGATGTTGACCAGATGTTTGACGCCGACGTTTTCGCTGACGCTGTTCCCGCCCCAGGTGCCGCAACCGAGGGTGAGGGAGGGGGTGAGTTTGAAGTTGTACAGGTCGCCGATACCGCCCTGAGAAGAGGGAGTGTTGACCAGAATACGGCAGGTCTTCATACGGTGGGTGTACTCTTCGATTTTGGCTTTTTCGCTTATAGCGTTGACGTAGAGAGAAGCGGTGTGACCGTAACCGCCGTCGGCGATGAGGTGTTCGGCTTTGTCGAGGGCGTCCTCGAAATCCTTGGCGCGGTACATCGCGAGGACGGGGGAGAGTTTTTCGTGCGCGAATTCTTCGGAGATGTCCACGCTTTCCACTTCGCCGATGAGCACTTTGGAAGTTTCGGGCACGGTGACTCCGGCAAGCGCGGCGATTTTATATGCGGGCTGACCGACGATTTTGGCGTTGAGCGCGCCGTTGATGATTATGGTCTTGCGCACTTTTTCGAGTTCGTCTTCCTTGAGGAAATAGGCGCCGCGTGCGGCGAATTCCTTTTTGACCTTGGCGTAAACCTTGTCGAGGACGATGACGGACTGCTCGGAAGCGCAAATCATACCGTTGTCGAAAGTCTTGCTGTGAATGATGCTGTTGACGGCGAGCAGAATGTCCGCGGTGTCGTCGA
>USGA01000105.1 GCA_900554085.1 uncultured Clostridia bacterium
GAATGCGCCTCCGCGCAATCGTAATTACGGCAAAACCTTTTCGAGAGTTTTGCGGACGGCAATAACGGCGTGTTCGTAAGTGAGCGCGCCTTGCACATAAACTATATAAGGTTTTTTTATCGGCGAATCCGCGGACAGTTCGATTGAAGAACCTTGCACGAAAGCGCCCGCCGCCATAATTACGTCGTTCTGATACCCGGGCATCGCCCACGGCACGGGAACCACGTTGCTGTCGACGGGAGAAACGCTCTGAATTGCCTCGCAAAAACCGATAAGTTGTTCTTCCGAATTCATTTTAATGCTTGCAACGACGTCGTAAGCCGCCCGATTGTCGGCAGGAAGTGCCTCGAATCCTTGTGAAGCAAAGGATTTTGCGAATAGATGTGCGGATTTGACCGCATTTTTTACCACCTGCGGCGCAAGGAAAATTCCTTGAAAATATGGCAGATATCCGCCGATGAACGAGCCGACTTCGGTGCCGAGTGACGGCGCGGTCAGCCGTTTTCCTGCCAGTTCGACCAGTTCCGCTTTGCCTGCGACATATCCGCCCGTAGGCGCCACGCCTCCGCCGATGTTCTTTATCAGCGAACCGGCAATAAGGTCGGCTCCGACCTCGGTGGGTTCGGTTTTCTGAACGAATTCACCGTAACAATTGTCGACCAGAATCAGGGTTTCAGGGCTGATTTTCTTCACAAAATCCGCAAGTTTGCCGATTTTTTCCACGCTTATTGCGTCTCTCCACTCGTATCCCCTGCTCCTGCCTGCGAATACGGCCTTTATTTTCTCCGATTTCAACGCTTTTTCGATTGCGTCGAAATCGAAATCGGGGTTTGCGGGGTCGGTTGTATCGAGCGCTATACAGTCGAATTTTACGCCGTAATCGGCAAGCGAACCGCAATTTTTGCCGCTTATGACGTCGGAAAGCGTATCGTAAGGTTTTCCGGACACGGAAAGAAGTTTATCACCCGCACGAAGCGCGGCAAAAAGCATCAGAGTGATTGCCTGCGTGCCCGAGGAAATCAGCGGCGAAACCAACGCGCTTTCGGCGCCCAGAACGTCGGCAAACACTTTGGCGAGCGTTTCGCGACCTGCGTCGTCGTATCCGTAACCCGTGCTTCCGTAAAAATGCCGCGCCTGAACGGCGTTTTTGTAAAAGGCGTTGAGCACTTTTTCTTGATTGAACAGCGCAATTTCGTCTATTTCTCCGAACCTTTCGGCGAGTTCTTGCGCAGCGTTTTGAATGATTTCAGAGGCTTTTTCTTTTCTCATATCGTGTTTTCGTCCGTCGAGAGTATTATATTTTCGTTCGTTTTTTATAATAGTTGCCGTTTCCCGAATTTAAGTTCGGGCACTTTTCCGTTGACGCGCCGCGAAGCGGACGTCAACCGTCGGAAAGGCGCGACATAACGTATTTTTCCGCGGCGTCCAGGTCGCCCGTTTCAAACCATTCGGCAAAGGGATACCTTTTGAACCAGGTAATCTGGCGCTTGGCGTAATTGCGGGTGTTTTTCTTTATGGATTCGGCGATTTCGACAAGCGATTTGTCGGAAAAAGCGCCTTTTTCACGGTATTCGCTCATAAAAGGGGCAAATTCCTTGTAACCGATTGCCTGCATACTTTGAGCGTTTTCGCCGAGCAGCGAAAGGAAATGCGCCGCTTCCTGCGGCAAGCCCGCGGAAAACATTTCGTCGACGCGGGAGTTTATCAGGTCGTACAGTTTCTGCCTGTCCGACGAATTGAAACAGACCATAATGAAATCGCCGTCGTATTCGTCGTTCTGAGCCGACATCGGAGAATGCGTGAGAGAAACGATTTCGAGTGCGCGGACAATACGTTTTTTGTCGTTGGGGTGCAGTCGCGCGGCGGTAGCGGAATCGCATCCACGCAGCATCTCAAGCAAGTTTTCGCCGCCTTTTTCGTCGTAGAGCGCGGAAATTTCGGCGCGAAGCGTTTCGTCGGACGGTGTTCCTCCGAAGCCGAGCGGACGGACGAGACTTTCGAAATAAAGCCCCGTGCCTCCGACGACGACGGGTATTCTGCCGTCTGTAAGGGCTTTTTCGGCGGCAAGTTGCGCGGCGGAAGCAAATTCCGACACGGAAAAAGACTTGTCGGCGTCCACAATGTCAATCAGTTCGTGCGGAACACGTGCGCGATTGACGGCGCTTTCTTTTGCCGTCCCGATGTCCAGCCCGCGGTAAATCTGCATACTGTCGGCGGAAATCACCACGCCGCCGATTTTTTCGGCAAGGCGAAGCGCAAACCGCGATTTGCCCGACGCCGTGGGGCCCGCAACCATTACTGCGCGGGGAGCAGCAAACAGACTGACGCGACGGCTGCCGCCGTCGCTGCCTTCTGAACGGGTTGCGCGGGAAAGAGAATTCATCGCACAATCCTCTTGAACATTTTTTCGAAATCCTTGCGGGTCAATTTTACGACGGCAGGTCTGCCGTGCGGACAACTTGCGGGCAGATTGCCGTCTTCGTCGATGAGATTGGACAAAACGTACTGAATCTGGCGACGGGTCAGAGTTTCACCGCCTTTTATTGCGGCACGACATGCCTCGCGGCTGACTGTTTCGCGCAGAAGCGAGCGTATATTGAGTTCGCCGTCGTCGAGCATATTCTCGAACAGCAATCCGAGGAATTTGTCGAAATCCATTTTCACGACGGGCGCGGGCACTGCATAAACGTAAAACCAGCCGTCCTTTTTCTCGATGTCGAAGCCCATTTCGTTGAGAGCGGGCATCAGTTTTTCGAGATACTCCTCTTCCGCTCCCGAAAAGCGCTTTTTGTAAGGAAGAATGAGCCCTTGAGAATATTCCGCGGAAAGGCTCGACATAAGTTTGTCGTACAGAACGCGTTCGTGCGCCGCGTGCTGGTCGATTATATAAACGCAGTCTTTGCGCTCGACGATAAGATAGGTGGAAAATACTTGTCCTACGATTACGCCGTCGAAATCGAGAAAGCGCGGAGCGGAACTATTCGCAAAATCCTCATCGGCGGCAATCGCGGTTTCGGTGGTGAAAAGGCTGTCCATAGAACTTGCGAGTTCAGCCGCGGAATCGGTCACGCCGCGGTCGACGGCGTAAGCGCCGACGGGTTTTTCAGCCGCAAACGAACGCGAACGTCTGCCGTAAGGCGAAAGACGTTCGAAAGCCGATATGTCAAACGGTTTTTTCTCCAGTCTGACGGCGTCCGTGCCGCGGGAATCGGAAAAATCGACGTCGTATACGGTGTGTCGGGCGTTCGAATCGGGGTCCGAACGCTCGTTCTTCGCTTCGTCCTGAATATCGTAAAAAGCCGCCGCGTCGATTGCAATCTGTTCGAGTGAAACTGCGGGACGCACCGACGATTCTTCGGCGGAAAGTCGCCCGAATCCGGCCTGTCTGTCGCCCAAAGATTGTTGCAAAGCCTCGTCTACGGCACGGAAAACCGCTCCGAAAACGGCATTGCGGTTCCTGAAGCGCACTTCGGTTTTGGCGGGATGAACGTTTACGTCGACCTCCTCGAACGGCACCAGAATGTCAAGGACAAACATCGGATAAGTGCGTTTGACCAGAAAATCTTTGTACGCTTTTTCGACCGCCGTGGTCACGGTGTCGCTTTCCACGACGCGGCCGTTTACTATCGCGGTCTGTCTGGCGCGGGTCGGCGCGGTATAGTCGACCTCGGAAACAAAGCCTCTGACGGCAACTCCGGAGGACGAAGTACGGTTGACTTCGAGAAAACGCGCCGTGTCCAGGGACGGATAAACCGCGGCAACGGCGTCACGGAGCGTGCCGCCTTCGTTGCGGATTATGACGCCGTCCTCCGCGGACAACGTAAGTCTGACCGTCGGATTTGCCAGCGCGATTTTCTCGACGGTTTCACGGATATACGCCTGCTCGGTGGAAGGTTTTTTGAGGAATTTGAGCCTTGCGGGGGTGTTGAAAAACAGATTGTCGACGGTTATGACCGTACC
>USGA01000106.1 GCA_900554085.1 uncultured Clostridia bacterium
TTTCTTCCCGGAGACCTCACCGAAAAGGTGGACCCTTATCTGCGTCCCCTCTACGACGCGTTGCAGGACCTTATGGGCGAGAACTACCAGCGAGCAATGGAGCGCGGCACGGTGGAAATCGCGCCTCTTGCCTATATGAGAGGCCGCACGCTCAACAAGAGTTTCATCATTCTGGACGAAGCCCAGAACACGACCTGCGAGCAGATGAAAATGTTTCTCACCCGTCTCGGAGAGGGCAGCCGAATGGTCATCACGGGCGACGATACCCAGATTGACCTTCCGCGCAACGTCACCAGCGGGCTCAAAGACGCCGAGCGCGTGCTTCGCGACGTAAAGGACATAGCCGTGGTGAGGCTGGGGTGCGGAGACGTGGTGCGTCACGGACTGGTGAGCAGAATAGTGAAAGCCTACGAAAAGGCGGCGGAAGAGGCCGCTCGCGCCGAACGCAGGGCTCAGTATGTTACCGAAGAAAGCGACGTTCCGACCGACGGCGGGACGGCGACGGAGACAGACAAATGATAAAGAAAAACTACGCCGAACTGACAAGCATAGAAAAAGCAGCCGTTCAGCACCGCAAAAAGGTGCTGGTCACTTTCGGCAAGACTTATCCCGCGGCACTTGTGTTGTCGGCGCTTCTGAGTTTGTTCGGAATTTTCGTCACCGGCGACTTCAAAGCGGCGTTCACTCCCGCAATGGCGACCGCCACAAGCGGACTTTTCGCGCTCAACGCGTTTATGTTCGTTGTGCTGTTCTTCGCTACATACGCAAAAGCCGAGCCGGGCACCTCGGCGGGGCGCGACTATCTGCTGTGCGTGTCTATGGTGACGGTGACGTATATGATTGCCGTTTCCACCTGCGCGAAACTGGACGCCTACGTGTTGCCGCTCAGTCTCGGCGCGCTCGTGATGGCGGAACTCAGCAACCGCAGGAACGCGGTCGCCGTAACGCTGGTTACGGGCGGTATGCTGTTGTTGCTGTTCGTGTCCGGGGTCAACGATTACGCCGCCAAGATGACGGACATCACCGTGTCCGTGCTCGGAGGATTCGTTGTCGCTCTCACCGTGGGCGAACTGAAAAACAAACATCTTTCCCGTTTCAGATTCCTGCTCGGAGCGTGCGGGGTTTCATTCGTGGTTGTGCCCTTCATAATTCTGTGCAATCTGGCTATGGGCATAACGAACATAGGCCTGCTGTACAATCCGCTGTGGGCGTACTGCGCCGCTCTGGGTGCGGTGGTGGTGTTCACCCCCCTCGTTGCGGTGTTTGAAGGTATATTCAACATCGCGGACGATTTCAGGCTGGACGAACTCACCAATCTCAACCAACCTTTGCTCAAGCGACTTGCAAGCGAAGCGCCCGGAACGTTCAACCATTCTCTGGTGGTCGGCAATCTTTCGGAAGCCTGTGCCCAGGCAATCGGCGAAAATCCGCACCTCGCCCGTGCCGCGGCGTACTATCACGACATAGGCAAACTCAAAGCCCCGATTTACTTTTCGGAAAACCAGTCCGATTACAATCCCCACGACGAACTCGTGCCCGAGGTCAGCGTGAGTATGATAACGGCGCATACCGTGTTCGGAGAAATCCTCGCCAAGCAGTACCGCCTGCCTCCCGAAATCGTGGCGGTATGCCGCGAACATCACGGCACTTCGCCCGTGGGTTATTTCTACCGCAAGGCTCTCAACCTTACCGAAGAGGGCGACTTGTCTGTGGGCAACTATCAGTACCCCGGTCCCAAGCCGCAGACCAAGGTTTCGGCGATAATTATGATTGCCGACACCGTGGAAGCGGCAATGCGCGCGTACACTCCGCCGGACAGAGAGGAGTTCGTGACCCGCGTGAATAAACTCGTGGACGAAAAACTCGCGCTCGGTCAGTTCGACGAATGTCCCATAACGCTCAAGGAACTCGCCGTCATCAAGAGCACCATAATAGAGACGCTTCCGCGCGTTCAGCACGGCAGGGTGGCGTACGAAAAGGGAGAGAAAAAAGCGTAATGATAAATTTGTCCCGCGCCACGCATTCCGAAAAAAAGACGGCTGCGAAAGTGGAGAAAGCCGCGCTTTCCGTGCTCGGGCAGAAAGACATTTTCGTAGTGTACGCCGCAATGGCGTCGCCCGATGAGATAAAGACGCTCAACCGTGACGCCAGGGGAGTGGATTCCGTCACGGACGTGCTGAGTTTTCCCGCGTTCGAAGCGCTGCAACTCCCCGCGGAAAAGGAGGATTTCACGGCGGCGGATTTCGACGGGCGCAGAGTGGCTCTGGGCGACGTTATGATATGCCGAGCCCGCGCCGAGGAACAAGCCGAGGAGTACGGACATTCCTACGAAAGGGAGTTCGGTTATCTGGTCTGCCACGGTTTGCTGCACCTTTTCGGTTTCGACCACATAGAGCCCGAAGAGGAAAAAATTATGACAGAGACCGCCGAAAGAATTATGACGGCGGCGGGAATCACAAGAGATTTTCCGGGGCGTCGGTGCGCTCGGAAAAAGAGGAACGGTAAAATTGGCTAAATTCGGTTTCGTATGTATAGCGGGCTTGCCCAACGCGGGCAAGTCCACCCTTATAAACGCGCTTGTGGGCGAAAAGGTCGCCATAGTTTCGTGGCGCCCGCAGACAACCCGCAACAAAATACTCGGCGTCACCGGCGGCGAGGGCTGGCAGGCGGCGTTGATAGACACCCCGGGTATACACGGTCGCAGGCGCGCTCAAGGACGTCGACTGCGTGCTGTACGTCATCGACGCTTCCCGCGGAGTGCGCGACGAGGACGCGAAGTTCCTTGCCGAAAATTGCGACAAACATTCCGTGGTGGTAGCCGTCAACAAACAGGACGCCGTCACCCAAACCACGCTGTTCGGCACCCTTTCCGCGCTCACGTCCTATCCGTCGGTTAAAGCCGTCGTCCCCATTTCCGCAAAACGCGGCGACAATCTCGACGACCTCAGGAAAGAACTCGTTGCGCTGTTGCCCGAGGGAGAACCTATGTTCCCCGACGATATGTACACCGACAGTTCGCTCCGCTTTATGGCTGCGGAAATCGTGCGCGAAAAAGCCTTGTACCTTCTCGACAAGGAAGTGCCGTACGGGATAGGGGTATACATTCAGAAGTTTTCTTTCAGGGAAAATAAAGAAATCTGCGATATACTTGCCGACGTGGTGTGCGAGAAGCAGTCGCACAAGGCGATTGTGATAGGCAAGGGCGGCGCCACGCTCAAGAGAATCGGCGAAGAGGCGAGGACGGACCTCGAGGAACTGGTGGGGTGCAAGGTGTATCTCGAACTGTACGTGCGCGTCAAGAGCGAATGGCGCGACAGCGAATACCTTATGCGCGAACTGGGCTACGACCCCAAGGACCTTAAGGACTGAAAGAGCGTTTTAACTCGCCTGAAACGCGGCATAAACATTCGGTTGCGAATCCGCGCGGCACGGACGGAACGTGCGGGCGCGCGGGCGGATAAAAGGTGCGGGGCGGCGCAAACTACTGCTATGCTCGGAAAAACTGAACTCTGGAAGATGTTTGAAAGAAGCGGCAGTATAGTTTTTTACAACGCCTACCGTGCCCTGGAAGAAACCAAAAACGATGGACAAAAAAGTCAGGGCAATCGTGACGAGAGCCGTCCCGTATAGGGAGGCGGACCTCATACTCACTCTGGTGTCTCCCGAGGAAGGGAAGATTACGGCTTCGGCGAAGGGGTGTCTCAAACCCCGCGCCAAGTTGCGTTATGCCGCGTCCATTATGAACTTCGGCGAATATATGTTGTCGGGAAAGGGCGACAGGTATGTGGTGACCGATTGCGTGCAGTACGATTCTTTTTCCGTGCTGACGGAAGATCTCGGCAAATACTATGCCGCCTGTTTCGTTCTCGAACTGCTGACCAAACTCTCGATAGGCCCTCAGCCGCAGTTGTTTCTGCACGCGGCGGAGTGCCTGCGCGATATGGCGTACGGCGGGG
>USGA01000107.1 GCA_900554085.1 uncultured Clostridia bacterium
ACCGAGCGCAGCAGTATTCCGTCGGAGAAATATTCGAGATATCCTTCCGACTTCAATCCGTCTTTGCCCGCCATTTCGACGATTTCTTCTCCGACGGGCAGGCTGGCGTCGTCCACGTACTCGGTGTCGCGCGGAATAGTGCCCTTGGCAACCGAGCGGCGGCGAATTCTTGCCCCTCCCGACACGCCGTATATTTCGGCTTTGAGATATTTGCCGTCCGCCGTCATTCTTACGGTGACGGGGGCGGACAGGGTGTTGGCAAACCTCAGGTCGCTTGCCGAGGATACCATAGCGTCGAAAGAGGGCGCCACGTATGTCACGGGCAGAGAATGGGGGTGTACGCAGGTTATATACAGGTCGGCGAGCAGGGCGCAGTTGTAAAGCGTCGAGGAAACCTGGCACACGCCGCCCCCGACGCCTTCGACGAATTCGCCGTCCTTTATGATATACGCCGTCCTGAAACCGCGCGCTTCGGTGCGCGCGCCCACCACGTCGTTGAAGGAAAATTCCTCTTCGGGGATTATCACCGTGCCGTCGATGAGTTTTGCGGCGAGGGCGATGTTGTGTTTGCGGTTGTCCGAACTGTCTCCGTAATAGGTGGAGAAAGAGGAAATGCAGGTGATTTCGGGTTGTTCCGCGAGGGCGCGGGAGGGGAACTGTCTCATAGTGTAAGATATGACGACGGCGGGAAAAAGGCAAACGACGGCGAGAACGAACGCCGTCGCCCGCAACCGTCGGATTATGCTCGAATTTTTCACACTCCGCGCCCTCACGCGATTAGTATGTTCCGCGTTTGCGACATTATCCGCTGTTGACACTCGCGGGCGCGTATAATATAATTTCAGTGCCCGAAATCGGGGCAAACGGAGAAAATATGGATTATAAATCTTGTTACAAAGAGTGGCTTTCGTCGGACGAACTCACTCCCGACGAACGCGAACGTCTCACCGCAATGACCGACGACGAAATCAGGGAATGCTTCTATGCGCCTCTCGAATTCGGCACGGCGGGTATGCGCGGAATAATCGACCTCGGCATAAACAGAATGAACCGCTTCACGGTGCGTCGCGCGACCAAAGGTCTTGCGGATTTCGTCAATTCGCTCGGAAGTGAAGCCGCGGAAAGAGGTGTGGTCATCGCATACGACACCCGCAGAAAATCCGCGGAGTTCGCCGTTCTCGCGGCAAAGGTGTTGTCCGCCGAGAAAATCAACGTGCGCATTTTCGAGAACGTGCGCCCCGTGCCGATGTGCTCCTTTGCAGTGCGCGAAACGGGAGCCGTTGCGGGTATAATGATTACCGCTTCCCACAATCCGAAGGAATACAACGGTTACAAGGTATACGGAGAGGACGGCGCGCAGATGTCGCCCGAATCGACCGCTGAAGTTGTCAAAATCATAGATAAAACCCCTTATTTCGGGATTGAAACGGCGGATTCGGATTTCACGCCCGACAGCGTAAAGGGGCTTGACGGGGAGAAGGTCGACGATTTCGTGACCGTGCTCGGTGCCACGCTCGACGGCAAATACTTTGACGCAGTGACTGCGCTCGGTATGTCCGCGGACGCCGTCGCGACTTTCGGCGGCAGCGTCAAAATCGTCTACACCCCCGTGCACGGAACGGGGTATATGCCCGTGACTTCCGTGCTGGGCAGAATGGGAATCAAGGTCAACGTCGTGCCCGAGCAGGCGGCGCCCGACACCGAATTCTCCACCGTGCGCGTCCCCAATCCCGAAGAGGCCGATACACTTTCGCTGGGCGTTGCGCTTGCGGACGAAATAGGAAGCGACATCGTCATAGGCACCGACCCCGACGCCGACAGAATGGGCGTTGCCGTGCGCGACAACGACGGAAAATTCGTGTTGCTCACAGGCAACCAGATAGGCGTGCTTATGGAGGAATACATACTTCGCCGCAAACAGGAGACGGGTACGCTGCCCGCCAACGGCGCGGTGGTGAAGACCATTGTCACCACCGAACTTGCCCGCAAGGTTGCGGACGATTACGGCGTGACCACTTTCGACGTGCTGACGGGCTTCAAGTTCATCGGCGAAAAAATCAAGGAATGGGAGACCTCGCACGAATACACGTATCTCTTCGGTTTCGAAGAGAGTTACGGCTCGCTTGCGGGCACTTACGCGCGCGACAAGGACGCCGTCGCCGCCGCTATGATTTTTGCGGAAATGGTGTGTTATTACGCCAGCCGCGGGCTTTGCGTGTACGACGTTATGCAAGATTTGTTCAGGCGTTACGGCTATTTCAGCGAACAAGCCAAATCCATAGCCTTTGCGGGTGCGGACGGAATGGACAAAATGCGCGCCATTATGAAAAAACTCCGCGAGGATAAACCGAGCGCGGTGGACGGGAAAGCCGTGGAAGCCGTGGACGACCTTGTGGCAGGCAAAAGAACCTATGCGGACGGCACGACCGAGGGCACGGGGCTGCCTCTCACAAACGCGTTGAAACTGCACCTTGCCGGCGGAGACTGGGTGTGCGTGCGTCCGTCGGGCACCGAGCCTAAACTCAAGATTTACGCCGCCGCAACGGCGGAAACCGCAGGCGCGGCAAAGAGTGCCGCGGCAGGATATCTCGCATTTATGAAAAAGTGCACGGAATGACTGTCGCCGTAGTAGGCACAGGCAAAAAACTCATAAAAAACGCTCCCGAACGGGGAGCGTTTCTTTTGTTTCGGTTTTCAGAAAGAGCGGTCGGTTTTGTTTTTCGCGATGTAAATGAGCGCGAGCATACCTTTGCCGCAATGACTTCCTATTATGGGGCCCACGTCGGTGACGACGATTTTACGCTCTCCGATTGCTTCGGTCACCTGTGCTTCGAGAGCGGCGGCGTCGTCGGCACAACCTCCGTGACCGATTACGATGAGGTCGTCTTCCTTGCCCGCCCAGTCGTGCAACATCTTGCTCACGAGCGCGCGCATTGCCTTTTTTCTTCCCATTACGCTCGAAATGTTGACTAACGCGCCCCTTTCGTCTACCATTATGACGGGCTTGAGGTTAATCACCTGACCTACCACCGCGGACCCGCGTCCGAGCCTGCCGCCTCTGTAGAGATACATCAGGTTGTTGACGGTGAAAGCGTGCCCGATATGGTCGCGCAGGTCGGTGACGTATGCGACGTTTTCGTCGAGCGAGGCACCCTCGCGTCTCTTGCGAAGAGCGTACATACAGAGCATACCCAGACCGACGCTTGCGCATCTGCTGTCTATGACGACGACGCGCCTTCCCGGGTAGTCGACGGAGATTTTGTCTGCGGCCTCTTTGCAGGCCTCGTAGCAACCCGACATCGCCGCGGGGAAGGATATATGCAGAATGTCTTTGCCCGTTCTGCCGATTATGTCGGCGAAAAATTCGTAAACGGCCGCTGTCGGCACCATAGACGTCGACGCGGTTTTGCCGCTCTCGAGCATATCGTAGAATTGTCCGAGAGGAAGATAAGCGCGGGTTTTGCCGTCGTAGTCCACTCCGTCGATGATGTAACTGAGCGGCAGCATCGCGAAGTTGTCTTCGAGGTACGAAGGCGGAAAATCTGCGCCCGTATCGGTTGTAATAAAGTATTCGCTCACACCGTAAACATAGCACTAAAGGCGCTTTTTGTCAACGTACGGGTGGGGGCTTCGGGATTGGAGGTATTTTGAGCGACGGTATTCTGATAGTGCTTGTGTCGCTGGCGGCAGGTGTCGTCGGAACTGGGCTCGGCGGGTTGCTCGGCGCTTTCCTCGGGGGAGGCAGCGAGAAGACCGTGGCGAGCGTCTCCGGCTTCGCCGCGGGCGTTATGATAGGGCTTTCCGCATTTGAAATGGTCCCCTCGGCTTTCGAGGAACTCACCGCGACGTTGCCCGACTACGCCGTCATTCTCGCCGTGCTCGCGTCTCTTGTCGCGGGCGCGTTGCTCGTCGCCGTCGCGGGGTGGATTATAGAATTCGTCGAG
>USGA01000108.1 GCA_900554085.1 uncultured Clostridia bacterium
CTTGCAGGTGCGCTGGACGACGACGTTTCCGACGCTGTGTTTGCGTTGGTTTCGCTCGGGGTTTCCAACACCGAGGCGGTGCAGGCCGTGAGAAAAGCGGCGCAGAACGTGCGCGGAGTGGAAAATCTGGTTGCCGCCGCGCTGAAATCCCTTGCCTGAGGCAAACAAATCGACACCGGGTACCGCACGGCCCGTCGGACGGGTCCGCGCGGGAAAACCCGCACATACGGTGAATTATGGACGACGAAAGAATCGTAAGCAGTCTCACTCTCGAAGAGGACGAAGCGGAGAACACTCTCCGTCCCCGTACTATGAGCGAATACGTGGGGCAGAGCAAAATCAAAAAGAACCTGGAGGTTTACATTTCCGCGGCGAAGGCGCGCGGAGAAGCCCTCGACCACGTTTTGCTTTACGGCCCTCCGGGGCTCGGCAAGACCACGCTGGCGCACATAATCGCAAACGAACTCGGTTCGCAGATTAAGGTGACGTCGGGGCCAGCAATCGAGCGCGCCGCCGACCTTGCCGCGTTGCTCTCCAATCTCGAGAAAGGCGATATTCTTTTCATAGACGAAATCCACCGTCTCAACCGCAACATAGAAGAGGTGCTTTATCCCGCAATGGAGGATTACACCCTCGACGTGGTGGCGGGCAAGGGGGCAATGGCGTACAATCTCCGCTTGCCGCTGAAGCGTTTCACGCTTGTGGGGGCAACCACGCGTGCGGGTATGCTTTCCAGCCCTCTCCGCGACAGATTCGGAATGATGATGCGCCTCGAAATGTATTCTCCCGAGGAACTTTCCGAAATAGTGGCGCGCTCGGCGCGCATACTCGGCACCGACATAGAGCCCGACGCGGCTTTCGAAATAGCGCGCAGAAGCAGAGGTACGCCGAGGGTTGCCAACCGACTTCTCCGCAGAGTGCGGGATTTCGCGCAGGTCGAAAACCTCGACAGCATAAATCTCGCCGTCACTCGCACCGCGCTCAAGCGTATGGACGTTGACGAACTGGGGCTCGACGTCGTCGACAGAACGGTGCTCGAAGCGGTCATCGACAAGTTCGGCGGCGGTCCGGTCGGACTGGAAACTCTTGCCGCGGCAACGGGAGAGGAATCGAGCACAATCGAAGACGTGGTGGAGCCTTTCCTCATAAAACTGGGATTTATCAGCAGGACGCCCCGCGGACGGATATGCACGGAAAACGCGTACAGGCATCTCGGACGGGCTGTTCCGAGCGGTACGGGGATAGTGCAATCCAGTCTGTTCGACCAGCCGCAGGACTGATACGCGTCCGCCGCACGAGTCATTCGCGGCGAAGTGCGCGAGGCACGCAGGAAAACCGATAAGAAATGGAAATTCTGAAAACAAGCGATTTCAACTATTGTCTTCCCGAGGAACTGATTGCCCAGACTCCCGCCGAGCCGAGGGACAGCAGTCGTCTTCTCGTTTATCACGGAGACGGCGACAGGGTGGACCACGTGCATTTCCGCGATTTGCCCGCGTTCCTGAAAAAAGGCGATTTACTGGTCATCAACAACACCCGCGTCATACCCGCCCGTCTCTTCGGACATATCGAGGGCAGGGAGACGGTGTTTGAAATCCTTTTGCTGAAAAGGTTGGACTACGCCCGCTGGGAAGCGCTTATGCGCCCTGCCAGAAAAGCCCGGGTCGGCAGCGTAATAAAGATATGCGACGAACTTTCCGCCGTGGTGGAGAGCGTGGGCGAATACGGAGAAAGGGTGGTGCGATTCGTTTTCGACGGGGTCTTCGAGGACATTCTCGACCGCGTCGGCAATATGCCGCTCCCGCCGTACATACGCGAAAAACTCGGCGACAAGGAACGTTATCAGACGGTATACTCCAAGGTTGACGGCTCTGCCGCCGCTCCTACCGCAGGTCTGCATTTCACTCCCGCGCTTATGGAAGAAGTCAAGAAAGCGGGAGCGGAATTCTGCGAGGTGCTACTGCACATAGGTCTCGGGACTTTCCGTCCTGTCAAGACGGAGAACGCCCTCGAGCACGAAATGCACACGGAATATTACGAAATGAGCGCGGAAGCGGCGGAGAAAATCAACGCCGCCAAACGCGAGGGCAGGCGGGTCATCGCGGTGGGCACGACTTCCGTTCGGGTGCTGGAGACGGTGGCGGACGAAAACGGTTTCGTGCGTCCCGCAAAAGGCGACACAAAGATATTCATTTACCCGCCGTACAAGTTCCGTTGCGTGGACGCGCTGATAACCAATTTTCACCTGCCCGAGTCCACGCTCATAATGTTGGTATCCGCGCTGCTCGGGCGCGAAAAGACGCTTGAACTGTACAATATGGCAGTTAAAGAGCGTTATCGGTTCTTTTCGTTCGGGGACAGTTGCTTTTTCGTTCCCGAAAAGAAAGGCTGAGTCCGCCGCGGAAACGCTTTGAAAATACCGCGCCGAAGGAGGGGTTTCCGTCGGCGCGACGTCGGCGTCGCAACGCCGTAAAAGACAAAGGAAACGACTATGCGTTTTGAAGTTCTCCACACCTGCAAGCAGTCCGGTGCGCGCGTCGGCAGAATTTACACCGACCACGGCGTCATCGACACCCCCTGCTTTATGCCCGTAGGCACAAAGGCGACCGTCAAGGGGCTCAACCCCGAGGAAGTCAAGGCAACGGGCGCTCAGATTGTGCTGTCCAACACCTATCATCTGTATCTCCGCCCCGGTCACGAACTCATCGAAAAGGCGGGCGGTCTGCACAAGTTTATGAACTGGGACGGCGCAATCCTCACGGACAGCGGCGGTTTTCAGGTGTTTTCCCTTTCCTCGCTCAGGAAAATCTCCGACGAGGGAATGGAGTTCAACAGTTTCATCGACGGCTCCAGGCACTTTTTCTCGCCCGAGAAGTCAATTGCCGTGCAGCGCGCGTTGGGCTCCGATATAGTTATGGCGTTCGACGAACTCACCGCGCCCGAGATTTCGCACGAAAAGGCGCGGGACGCAATGGAGCGCACGCTGCGGTGGCTCGACAGATGCGCCGCGCAACCTCTCAAGCCGCACCAGACGCTTTTCCCGATAATCCAGGGCAATATGTACGCCGACCTGCGCCGCGAAAGCGCGTTGCGCTCCATTCCTTATGCCACCTGCGGAATCGCAATCGGAGGACTGTCCGTCGGGGAAACGGCGGAAAAAATGTACGAAATGCTCGACGTTCTTCAGCCTCTGCTCCCTCCGGATATGCCGCACTACCTTATGGGTGTGGGCACCGCGGACTACATCGTGGAAGGCGTGGCGAGGGGAGTGGATATGTTCGACTGCGTTCTTCCCACATAGCGCGGAACGGAACCGCAATGGTCAAAGAGGGTTTCCTCACAATTCGCAACCAGCCTTTCGCGGAAGATTTCACCCCTATAGACGAGGCCTGCGACTGCTACGCCTGCCGCAATTATACGCGTGCCTATATCCGACATCTCATCAAAGCCGACGAAATCAACGGCGGAAGATTGCTGTCCGTGCATAATCTCCGTTTCCTCGCGCGGCTTACGGCGGATATACGCAAGGCGATTTTCGAGGACAGATTCCTCGATTTCCGGCGCGAATTTATGGCGCAGTACGTCGGGTGAGTTCGGTTTTGCCGTTATTTCAGGCTTAAAACGTGTGCATAAGACGACAGTTTGGAAAAAACGGTTGATTTTGTGCACGAATTATGTATAATTAAATGCGTGTGACGGCAGACATAGTGCCGCAAATAAAAGGAGACATAAATGTTTACATCGATTTTGGCCGCAGAAGATGGCAATTGGTTCAGCCAGTACGGTATGTTCATCATCATAGCCGTCGTGCTCGTTTTGATGATAGTCCTCACCGTCATTCCTCAGAAGAAGAGACAGAAACAGCAACAGGAAATGATGAACAGCCTTCGCGTCGGCACCAAGATTATGACCATCGGC
>USGA01000109.1 GCA_900554085.1 uncultured Clostridia bacterium
CCACGCTGAGATTCTCGAACACGAGGTCGGGCGATTTGATGCGCCTGCGTATGAGAGCGGTGTTGGTCTTGATTTCCTCGATGAACCCCTCTCGGGGCCCTTTGAGAACGGTTGCGGTGGGAGGCTCCGCAACGGAGCGTTTTTCGAACCTGCGCAGGGAAAACATAAAGAAGTTTTCCCGCCCGTCCACAAAGAAAGCGACGTCGCCCTCCGCGATTTTGGTTATGCCCTCGTCGAAGGTAAGCACGGGCACGTCCTGGCAGAAAAACAGGGCGTCGAGCAATTCTTTTCGCACCTCTTCGTCAGACGCTCCGTCCGTCGCAAACAGGGTTTTACTGTTTGAAATTGGTGCGATAACGTCTTGTTCGAGCAACATCTTGTCGGAAAGTCCGTCGATATAGAAAAGCGCGCAAGCCTTGCCGTTCGCGGTAATCTCACGCGTAAGCAGGTCTCCCGTGGAGTGGAATATTTCCGTCACTCGGCGTTTTGCTTCTTCGGTCGTCACGCCGAAAGTGTCGCCACAAAAACGTCATTGTATACGTAACGTGGCGCCGCCGCGCGTCTCTTTGCCGTGCAAAGTCGATTACTGTCCGCCCGCGCCGTTCCGCGTACGTAGGCGGAGCCGCAAAATTGGGGGTTACCTTTGTCGCGCCGTGTGTTATACTGAATCGGTAGGGAGGAAACAAAATGCCAGACGAAAGAGCAATGCAAGGCGCTTCCGCCACGCCCGAAAAGTTTTTCGACCCCGCGGTCGCGGTGGCGGCTCTCGAGGCGGAGCAGGCACGCGAAGAAAAAAAGAAAAAGAGAAAGACCCTCGTGCAGGCAATCAAATACGCTTGTTTCACCGCCAGCGCGGGACTCATAGAATTCCTGTCGTTCACGCTGCTCATCAACGTTTTGCCCATTGACCACAGCGTGATGATAAACTTCATCACCGAGGTGCCGCTTTACAATTTCGTGAGCACCCTGATAGCCCTCACGCTTTCCATTCTGTGGAACTTCACCGTCAACCGCAAGTTCACCTTCAAGTCGGCGGGCAACGTGGGCAGGGCAATGTTCCTCGCGTTTCTGTTCTACGTGCCGTTCTTCCCCTTCAAACTGTGGTTCAACGGTTATATGCCCACCTATCTCGTGGCGGGTGCGGCGGCGTCAGCGGGCGTGACCGCGGCGGCGTATCTTGCCGAACATCAGATAATCACGCTTGCCGTCGAGGTGTGTTCGATGCTTCTCAACGGGGTGTTGGAATTCTGCTGGCAGAAGTTTGTTATCTACCGCAACGAAGAAGACAGCGCGCTTGCCAAGTACGAAGTGGGCACCGTGGGCGAATTCGGCGAAATAACCGTCGAGAACAAGGGCTACAACGGAATGCAGTTGCTCGAACTTATGCGCGAGGGGACGGATATCTCCTCAATGACCGACGAGGAAATCGCGAAGGCTGTCGCAAAGAAAGCCGAAGCCGCGCTTAAAGAAACCGTCGTGCGTTGACTCCGAACAGATACGACCCGCGGTGTTCCGCGGGTCTTTTTTATGCCGTCGTGCGCGCCCGAAGCGCGAGCGACGGGGCGCGCGAGCGCGCCTGTGCGAGAGCCGACGGGGAAAAATGTGCCAAAATTTTTCAAATGGGCGGGCAATTCGTTTGCCCTGCGCCCCTCGGATATGGTAGTATCTCGGTATGACGAAAGGCAACAGGGCAAATCATCAGAAGTTTTGCACGGCACGGTGCGCGGGGAAATCGTCCGCGCGCTCTTGCGAGGGGCCTTTTGCGTAAAGGAAAGTTCGGGCACGGTGTCTAACCGTGCCTTGTTTTTTGGAGGTCATTATGCAAAGACTTGGGCAAATTTACGAAGGTAAGGCGAAGAAGGTCTACGCCACCGACAATCCCGATTACGTCATCGTCTCCTACAAGGACGACGCCACCGCGTTCAACGGGCTCAAGAAGGGCACCATCGAAGGCAAGGGCGTCATCAACAACAAAATGAGCAATATGATGATGGGTATGCTCGAGAAGAAGGGTATCCCCACCCATTTCGTCGAGCAACTTTCCGACCGTGACACCCTCGTCAAAAAGGTGGAAATAGTTCCCCTCGAAGTCATAATCCGCAACGTCGCCGCAGGCAGTTTCTCCAAGCGTTACGGCGTGGAAGAGGGCACCGCTCTCGCTATTCCCACCATTGAATTTTCTTACAAGAACGACGAACTCGGCGACCCCCTTATCAATACTTATCACGCGCTTGCGCTCCGTCTCGCCACCAAAGAGGAAATCGACCGCATCAAGGAACTTGCGTTCGCCGTCAACGACGCGCTCAAGGAATTCTTTGCGGGGGTCGGCGTCAATCTCATAGACTTCAAACTCGAGTTCGGCAGATTCCACGATGAAATCGTGCTTGCCGACGAAATTTCTCCCGACACCTGTCGTTTCTGGGACATCAGGACGGGCGAAAAACTCGACAAGGACCGTTTCCGTCGCGACCTCGGCGGCGTCGAAGGCGCCTATCAGGAAATGATGTCGAGGATTTCTTCCGCAAAAGCGTAAAATTACTTCGGAGAGTATATGAGCAAATTTTCAGGTCGTGAAAACAGCGGCGTGCACGAGGAGTGCGGCATTTTCGGCGTTATCCAGAAGGACAAAGCCCCTCTCGCGAGGGAAGTGTATTACGGATTGTTCGCCCTCCAGCACAGAGGGCAGGAGAGCGCGGGCATTGCCGTCAACGTTCCCGAGCGCCGTATCGCTTACTACAAAAATATGGGTCTCGTCAACGAGGTTTTCTCCGACGAGGAACTTTCTCTTTTGCCCGACACGGACATTGCAATCGGTCACGTGCGTTATTCCACCTGCGGGTCTAGCAACGTCGTCAACGCTCAACCCGTCGTGTTTTACGGCAGGTACGGCAGAATGGCAATTGCCCACAACGGCAACATCGTCAACGCCGCTTCCATAAAAAAATGGCTCATCGAGAGAGGGCACATTTTCCAGTCCTCGGTGGACAGCGAGGTCGTCGCGGCGCTCATAAATTATTACACCACGTCGAGCGTTGAAAACGGCGTGCAGAAAGCCGCCCTCGATTTCGTCGGCGCGTTCGCAATCGTGTGTATGGCGGACAACAAACTCATCGCCATTCGCGACCGTTACGGACTCAAGCCCCTCGTTATGGGCAAGAAGGACGGCGCAATCGTTTTTGCAAGCGAAAGTTGCGCGCTTGACGCCGTGGACGCGGAGTTCATACGCGACGTGGAAGCGGGCGAAATGATTATCGTCACTCCCGACGGCAAAATCAAGTCGCACAAATACGCCGTGCCCGATGTGCACCCCTGCGTGTTCGAGTACGTCTACCTCGCAAGAAGCGATTCCGTAATCGACGGAGTCAGCGTATACGAGGCTCGCTATAATTGCGGAAAGGAACTTGCCGAACTTTACAAGATAGACGCCGACATCGTAGCGGGCGTGCCTGACAGCGCGACCGTCTGCGCACGCGGATACGCCGACGTCAGCGGTTTGCCTATGGTGGACGCTCTCACCAAAAACCGATACATCGGCAGGACTTTCATTCAGCCCAGCCAGTCTATGCGCGAGAGTTCCGTCAAAATCAAACTCAACGCGTTTCGCAGCAACATAAAGGGCAAACGTCTTATACTCATCGACGACAGTATCGTGCGCGGCACGACTTCCCGCAAAATAATCAGCCTTCTTCGCGCAAGCGGTGCGAAAGAAGTCCATATGCTCGTGGGGTCTCCGCCCGTCAAATGCCCCTGCTACTTCGGCGTGGATATGGAAACCCGCGACCAACTCATCGGCGCATACAAGTCCGAAGAGGAAATCTGCAAAGAAATCGGAGCCGATTCCCTGCACTATATTCCTCTCGACCTGCTCGTCAAGAGTTGCGGCGGCGGTCCCTATTGCACCGCCT